>JACCXN010000057.1 GCA_013696965.1 Bacteroidota bacterium
GAACAGGCCAAGGCAAAAGCGGCAGCTGAAGCAGCCGCAAAAGCAAAGGCGGAAGCAGATGCCAAAGCCTTGGCTGAGGAAGCAGCAAGAAAAAAAGCCGAGGAGGAAGCCCGTTCAAAACAATCTACTGAAGAACAGGCCAAGGCAAAAGCGGCAGCCGAAGCAGCCGCAAAAGCAAAGGCTGAAGCAGATGCCAAAGCCCTAGCTGAGGAGGCAGCAAGAAAAAAAGCCGAGGAGGATGCTTTGTTAAGAAAAACAGCTGAGGAATTAGCAAAAGCAAAAGCAGCTGCAGAAGCTGCATCAAAGGCAAAATTGGAATCTGAAGCTAAAGCTGCTGCTGATGCAGCTGCAAAAAAGAAGTTGGAGGATGAATTAAAAGCAAAGGCTGTAGCTGATGCTGCTGCTAAAGCAAAAGCAGATGCTGAAGCTAAAGCTATAGCAGATGCGGCAGCAAGGAAAAAAGCAGAAGACGATGCTAGAGCCAAAGCAGCCGCTGAAGCCATTGCTAAAGCAAAAACGGAAGCAGATGCTAAAGCCGCCCAAGAGGAAGCTAAACGTAAAGTACTTGAAGAAAAGGAGAAAAAATATAAGGATGTGATACAAAAAGCAGATCAATTGTTTAATTCAAAAGAATACAATGCTGCTAAAGCTCTATATAATGAGGCAATTACATTAAAATCGTTAGAGAAATATCCTAAAGATAAAATTATTGAAATTGAAAAATTAATTGCTGCCTCCAAGCTTGCAAATGTTAAAGACTCACAGCTAGAAAAACCAATCTCAGATTTGGCATCAAAATACCCACAAGGTGTAACCGAAGAGAGTTATTCAGAAGGAGGTAAAAAGGTTATTAGAAGAATTGTAGTCAGAGATTCGGATGCAAATGAATATACAAAAGTTATATACAGTTGGGCTGTTTATTATTTTAAAAATGGAAACCAAGCCATTACAGAACAGGTTTGGAATATTGAAACTAAATAAGAGAGACCACTTGGTAGCCTCTCTTATAAAATTGTTTTTTGTTTTTTTTTAATTAATGATAAACTTTTTCATCCCAAAGTTCTTTCAATTCTTTAGGCATAATAGCTCTTATGTCTTCGATCTCGCCCGGAGAAACAGTTTCTTTAATAACAGAAAACACAGCATGAACAGCATCCAGACAATCTTCATTTGTTGGAAAATCTTCTTCTGCTGTAAGTCCGGCAATATGTTTTAAATCATCACAAAAATGATCTATTGATCTTATCCGTCTTGGTGAACCTGAAACTTTCCAGGCGTCAACATAAATACCCTTAATTACTAAAGGCAATTGGGCTATGAGATGAAGTGATTCTTCAACAGTTAAAATATCGCGTAAAGCATGTAAAACAGCCTTTAATTGTCGACCAGCTTTATCTCTGTTGACATCTCCTAAATATTCGGCTACGTCTTTTACGAATTTATTCCCTTTTGCTGCATGTTTTTCAAAATTTAATGCCATTTTTATCCTCCTTTTAGTTTATAATTAAAGTATATTTTTACTTTAAATTAATAAAAAAAAAGATTTAATCCAAAGCATTTTTTGTAACCCAATACCTGTAGGCAACTAATAATTTATCAGATTTTGATAATTTCCTCAAATCTGTATTAATATAGGATGGCAATAACAGTTTATTTATTTTTGTAAGGATCTGAAAAATATGTTTTTTAATTTTGGACATTTAATGAGCTGTATGAATGACTTTTTTTAGGCTAAATTAAGCTTAAATCTCATTTGGCTAAAGTTTTTATTTTTCTCATACTTTTAATTCTTTCCCTTACTAATTCTGTATGGATTACAACAGCCGCTTTGGCTCCTTCAGCAGCTGCCACAATTACTAATTTCATATCCTGGGATGCATCACCTGCTACAAATAGCCCGGGAATATTGGTATGTTGCATCTTGTCATTTATAATAATGCCACTTTTTGTATAACTACATCCCAACTGTTCTGCTAAAATACTTCTTTGGTTAAAACCTGTACTGAAAAAAACAGAATCCCTATTTATTTTCCTTCCATCTATTAATTCAATATACTTTATACTTCCATTTTCATTGCCAAATCGTTCTATTTTTTGAGTAAATACTTTTATTTTGTGGGCATAAAGCATGTTTTTCATTTTTTCATCAAGATAGTCAGCACTGTCTGTAAAGAGTATAATGTCTTTACTCCAGTTATATAAGTTTAATGCCTGATCATAACCCGCTTTGGTTCGGCTGTAAATGCCTATAGCTTTATCCTTTGCTTCCCACCCATCACAATATGGGCAATGAAATATACTTATTCCATAACATTCATCAAAACCAATAATTTTAGGAATGCTGTCCTGTAAACCAGTTGCTAGAAGGAGTTTTTTGGATAAATAAACATTTCCATGTCTGTCTGTTACTTCAAAACCTTTATCCATTTTTCTGCCATTTTCAATTTCTTCCTCTATAATTTCAATCTGGTACTTTGCAATTTCTAGCCTGCTTAATTTAATAAATTCTTTAGGAGCTATTCCATCGCGTGTTAAATAACCATTTATTTGCGTTGCATACTGATTTCTGTATTTTCCCGAATCAAATAAAACTACTTTTCTTCTGCATCTTCCCAGTATTAATGCTGCACTCAGACCAGCAGGTCCTCCTCCGACAATAATTACATCATATTCAATATTTTGTTTTTTATTTGCTTTCATTTTAGTGTGATTATATTTTTTCAAAACATTGTTCAAGAGATTGGACTTAAAATTATGCCAATAGAATTTTTAGTTAGTTACAGTCTGGTTTTAAACTACAAATACCTGTTTTTGCTTTTTTAGAAATATTCTTGATATTCCTTATCTTTAATAAAAGAAGAAAGATAAATGGGAAATGCATTTTTATTATCAATAGGAACAGCCGTTCCAGTAAATAAAGTTTCACAAAGCCTTCATTTTAAACAACTTATTGAATCTGCTCAGGAAGCCAGGCAAAAACGTTTGTTAAAAATAATTTATGAACGTAGTGGAATTTCTTCCAGGTATTCTGTATTAGATGACTTTTCTATAGCGAATAAGGACAGTGGCATATTTTCCCCAGGAAATAAGGAGAGAAGAGTTCCGGGAATTGGAGAAAGAATGGAGATTTTTGAAGCCCATGCACTCGATTTAGCGGTAAAAGCAGTAGAAGATTCTTTTAATTCTTTGCCTGGTTTTGAAAAATCAACTATAACACACCTTTTGACCTTTAGTTGCACATGTGAGAAGGCCTTGAATTTATCATCTCATGATAATGCTTATTCTTATAAAATACTCAACAATTATGGAAATATGTCATCAGTAACAGTTCTTTTTGTTTTAATGGAAATCCTCCAAAATAGGGATAGTAGGGAAAGTGATAAAAATGTTTTAAGTTTTGCTTTTGGTCCGGGTTTAACAATAGAATCAATGATTTTAAAGATAGTGTAGTCTATGATGGGCTTTTCAAATCGTTCTCGTTTACCTGAATTAATGGACAACCCCTATGTTCCTGATGCCGATGTTAGGATTGCATTAGTAGAAATTGAATTTATTAACCGTTACTTAGGTGGCAATAATTTATTGGTGAATGCATTATCAAAGGTGGGTTTTACTAATGGAACAACCCTTATGGATTTGGGTTGCGGCAGTGGGGATATGTTAAGAATAATTTCAAATTTCGCCTTGAAAAACAAATTATCTTCCTATAAATTATTTGGTGTTGATATAAATCCATCCATGACATCATTTGCTGAATCTCGTTCAAAAGCTTTTCCTGAAATTGAATTCATTAACATTGACATTTGGGATGAAAAATTATTTGGTTTTAAACCAGATATCATAATCAACAGTCTTTTTTGTCACCATTTTGATGATGATCAATTGGTGTTGTTAATAAAAAGAATGTATAACCTGTGTGGGAAAGTCATAATAATTAATGATTTACATCGTCATTGGTTTGCTTATTATGCTATAAAATGCCTTACTTTTTTGTTTTCAAAATCCTATTTAGTTAAGTATGATGGTCCCTTATCTGTGGCCAGGGCTCTTACAAAAGCAGAATGGATGAAACTGTTATTTAGAGCAGAAGTTTATAATTATCAAATTAATTGGAAATGGGCCTGGCGATGGCAAATAATTATCCATAAAAAATGAGTTCCAATAATTTTTTTGATGTAATTATTGGTGGTGGTGGCCTTGCAGGTTTAGTTTCTGCTATCGAATTGAGCAGAGCGGGATTGAAGGTTGCTCTTATTGAAAAAAAACAATATCCTTTTCATCGTGTTTGTGGCGAATATGTAAGCAATGAAGTTAAACCCTACCTGCAAAGATTAGGTGTAAATTTTAACCAGCTGGCCCCATCAACCATTAATAGCTTAAGGGTTTCATCTTTAAATGGTGAATTTAATCTTTTTTCAAAATTACAAATGGGCGGCTTGGTATAAGCAGGTACCAACTTGATTATCATCTTTATGAATTATTGAAACAGGAAAATGTTGAGATTTTTACCAATACAAGGATAAAATCTGTTCTTTATCTTCGAAACTACTTCAATGTGAAACTTGATAATAACAGCATAATTTCTTCTAAAATTGTAATAGGAAGTTATGGAAAACGAGATTTGTTGGACAGGCAGTTAAATCGTGATTTTTTTAAAGCTAAAACCGGATATATGGCAGTAAAATATCATATAAAAACAAGTTATGCTGCAAATGAAATTGGTCTTGATAATTTCAAGGATGGATATTGCGGTATTTCTAAAATTGAAGAGGATAAATATTGCTTGTGCTATCTTACAAAACGGTCAAATATTGCTGGGTTAAATTCTATTAAGCAAATGGAGGAGGAGGTTTTATATAAAAACAGCCGATTAAAGCATATTTTTGAGCATTCTGAATTTTTATTTAGTAAACCAGAAGTGATAAATGAAATTTCTATTTCCCCAAAATCATTGATTGAAAATCATATTCTAATGTGTGGTGATAGTGCTGGAATGATACTACTTTATGTGGAAATGGAATGGCTATGGCAATCCACTCAGCAAAAATAGTTTCGGAATTAATTATAGCAGCAAACATTAATAAAGAAAATGAAATCAGCACTGAAATAAGGAGTTCAATTGAAAAATGCTATGCCAGGCAATGGAAGAGATTATTTGGCCGTAGAATTTATTGGGGAAGAAAGTTGCACTATTTTTCAGGAAAATCAAGGTATACCGATGTGTTTTTAAGGACTGTTCAACATTTGCCAATTCTTAAAGATAACCTGATTAATCTTACTCATGGAAAAACCATATTTTAATTAAACATAATAATCACATTAAAAGAGAGCTTTCCATGTGATTATTATGTCCTTGGTTTTTATAATAGAGTCTGGAATTATTTTACAGCTTCTAAATATCTTTTTTCAACCTCATTCCAATTAACTATATTCCAGAATGCAGAAACATATTCCGGTCTGCGGTTTTGATATTTAAGGTAGTAGGCATGTTCCCAAACATCAATTCCTAAAATTGGAGTTCCTCTTAATTCAGAAACATCCATAAGCGGGTTATCCTGGTTTGGAGTTGAACCTGTTTTTAGATTATTGTTTGAAACAACAAGCCACGCCCACCCAGAGCCGAATCGGTTTATTGTTTCATTTTCAAATTGCTTTTTGAAATCATTAAAAGAACCGAATGATTTATTTATTGCATTAACCAATTCTCCTTTTGGTTCTCCACCACCATCTGGTGAAATGATTTTCCAGAAAAATGAATGGTTAAAGTGACCACCACCATTGTTTCTAACTTTTTTTGTATACCTGGAAATATTTTTACAAATTTCCTCTATAGAAGTAGCTTCAATATTTTCCTCTTCAATGGCTTCATTTAGTTTTGTAACATAGGCATTGTGATGCTTTGTATGATGGATTTCCATTGTTCTTCCGTCAATATGCGGTTCAAGGGCCTCATGAGCATAAGGAAGTTCAGGTAAACTGAAGGTTGTAACTGTTTCTTTTGTTGACATTTTTTTGAGTTTTTTAGATTAATATATCTTTTAATTTACTTTATCTAATATACTCAAAGGAAAAATAAAATACAAGTTGGATTTGATTTGTATTATACAAAATAAATATGGAAATTTAAGTGAAAACATTTATCCATTTGTACTATGAAATTATTTTTTCTTAAAATTCAATATATACTTTTAGCACTTGTCTGTATTGGCTTTTCTTGCAGGCAAGACCCTCCAATTTCAATTGGAAATAAGCCCAGCGGTATTGCTGAAACCTATGTTACCGAAAATGTAATAATAATAGTAATGGATGGTCCCAGATATTCTGAAACTTGGGGTGATCCAAATCATACGCATATACCTGTTATGGCTGAAAAGCTAGCAAAGGAAGGGGCTGTATTTACTAATTTTTATAACAATGGCCCTACTTATACAAATGCGGGACATGCAGCCATTACAACTGGAATTTATCAGGAAATAAACAACAATGGTGAAGAGGTTCCTGATAACCCCTCGTTTTTTCAGTATTGGCATTCACAGAATGCCTATTCAATCTCCCCATGGATTATTGCAAGTAAAGGTAAACTGGAGATTCTGTCCAACTGTAAAAATGATACCTATAAAGATAAATCAAGACCCATGACTAATTGTGGAATAGGAGGAAAAGGCCGCGAGGGTGGATACAGGGATGATTTTCAAACTTTTGAAACTGCAATTTCAATATTAGATAACTATCATCCAAAATTGGTTTTAATAAATTTTATGGAACCAGATTTATCCGGACATAATGCCAATTGGGAAGGATATTTAGCAGGTATCAGACAAACGGATTATTACATTGGGGAAATTTGGAATTTTATCCAAAGGGATTCAATTTATTCGGATAAAACAACGATTTTTGTTACCAATGATCACGGCAGACATTTGGATGGTTGGAAAGATGGTTTTGTTTCCCATGGTGATAACTGTGATGGATGCCGGCATATTAATCTTTATGCCTTTGGTCCTGATTTCAAAAAGAATATGGTAGTTACCTCCTCCCATGAATTAATTGATTTAACAAGGACAACAAATGAGTTGCTGGGCATTAAAAACTTAAGTTCAACAGGAAAAGTTTTATGGGATATTTTTAAAAAGCAAGAGGATTATTAATATTCAGAATTCTAATAAAACCAATTTACCATTTACCTTTTATTATTAAATCGATAGTATTCATCATAAAAAAAACCGGTAATATAAATACCAGCTTTTTTTATGAAATAGTCTTGAACAAATCATTCACAACCAGGAATGAATAAAATGTGACTCCCGTTAAATGGGGATGATAATTAAAAATCAAATGCTTTAGCATTCATGAGTTCTTAAGTGAAATTAAAAAACCAATAAATTATACATAAAAACAAAAAAACAATTAAGCTTTTGCTTTAGCTAATTTCGGGAATTTTAAGGAAGCAAGATAAAAGCCTGTGAACAATACCCCACTATATACCAAATCTCCAAGGATTGTATAATTAAAGAAAGGAATTGCGGAAATGTAACAGGTTATCAAGCCTGATATATCTTGTGAATAGTAAGGACTTCCCAACCAAACAGCAAAATTTGTAACAATAAAGAAAAGTACAGAGGAAACAAGGGAACATCCAATTACCGTTACTATTTTCACCCTTGATGCAAGGCCTAGTCCAATTAATGTAATTAAGATTAAACTTAAATAAACAGCCCACATGGTATCGTGAAATCCAAGAAATAAATCAGCAATAAGCATTGCTACAATCGGAATTAAAAGCGCAAATTTTCTAGAAAGGTATGCTCCTCCAAACAATGCAATTGCAGCAACCGGTGTGAAATTAGGAGGGTGAGGAAGCAAACGGGAAAGCGCAGCAACTAGAATAAGAACTGCAACAAATAGAAATCGTGGGGAAGTAATGGTTTTTATCATTTGTTTATTTTTTAAATTTATTTCTGAGGCAAAAATAACAGATTATTCTTTAATATACTCTTTCTTTAAGATATCAATTTCAGAAATTAGCCGGTTAACATCATTTTTGTCCGTTCCATCATAAAATCCACGTATTCTTTTTTCCTTATCCACCAAAATTAAATTTTCAGTATGGATGAAATCATGTTCGTCTCCATCCCCTTGAGTGGTTACTGCAAAATAGGATTGGCGGGCAAGTGCATAAATATCTTTTTTATCTCCGGTTAAAAAGAGCCATTTTCCAGGTAAAGCACCGTACCTTTGTGCATATTCCTGCAGAACTTCCGGAGTGTCAATTTCAGGCATTACTGAATGTGAAACAAGCATAATATCCTGGTGGTCTTTGAAATTATCGTTTACCCTTTTCATCTGAGCTGACATGGCAGGGCAAATAGAGGGACAGGTGGTGAAAAAAAAGTCGGCTACATAAATTTTATTTTCCAGTACCTTTTCTGTAACTTTTATTCCTTGCTGACTAATAAGTTCAAAGGCTGCAATACGGTGAGTTCCTGTTTTTTTTTCTTTGTTTTCATCAACCATTTTTGGATTGATATCCGAGAGCTTGAAAATCTTAAGCTTTTCTTTGGGTTTTATTATGTTAAAAGCTATTATAGAGCCTGTAAATACAATTATTACAACAGCAATAACAGTTAAAACAGATGATCTCATAATTTTGGATTCAGTTTTTTCTCAAGCATTTCTTCGAGTTGTTCAACACTTATTTTTTTCGCAATGATTTCTTTATTCTCATCTAATAAATAAAGAACAGGAGTACTGTAAATATCATAAACTTTTCTGAAATTAGTTTGGTTGTATGGGTCATATACATTAAGCCATTTAAGTTCTTTTTCCTCAACAAAACTTTTCATTTTTTCTAAATCCACTTCAGTACAAACGGCAAAGGCTCCAACACCCTGGCTTTTGTATTTTTTATATACTTCATAAACTTGGGGGGTTATTTTTTTACAATGCCCACACTCAGGATCCCAAAAATACAATATAGTATACCTGGCTTTAACATTGTGCAGGCTAGAAACTGTATTGTTCATTTCCTTCATCACCAAATTTGGAGTTACTTTGCCAAGCAACAAAGGCTTTAAAGTAATAGCCCGGTTTGATATTTTTTCAAGTTGTTGCTCATCTACCCAAAAGGCTTGATTGGTCATGTAATACTTCTCAGCAAGATAAACAAATACCGCATCCATTCCCATTACATTCGATCTTTCATAGGTATTGGTTATAAACCAAAGTGTATATTTAAACAATTCAGGACTTGCTTTAGCCTTTCCCAATACTGAATCAGCTGATTTGTATATGGAATCTGGTATTTGTACTGTCATGTTTTCAATAAACTTTTTGAGTTTATTGTGATAAATAGGAGTGCGAAGTATTCTATCATCAGAAAAATCAATATTATCAAAATAATGCTGTTTGTAGTACCTAAAAGCAAAGGTGGAGTCTTTAGCCCCGTTTTCAAGAATTGGTGCTTCAGGAATATCGATTTCTCCCATGGCATTAAACATCTTTGCAACAAAGGTCCCTGGATGTTTTTCCTGGAGATTCTTTTTGTAACTTAAAACCTCCTTATCAATAGCAATTAGTTTTTCTTTAATTTCGGCTGCCCCTTTGTCACCTGATTCCTCTAAAGCAGTCATTATAGTTTTAAGAGAATCAACCATCTTACCCCGGGGAGTAATGTAATTCAAGTATTCATAAAAAAGGATGTTTTCGGCTGAACCCTTTATTTTCATGTTTTTCACATAATCAACAGCATCGGTCTCAAGGCTGAAATTTTGTGTTGAATCAATAATTATTTCAAAATAACGGCTACCAGGTAAAATTATCAGGTAAATTCCACCTTCCAGTTTTTCTTTCCCTTCAAATGTAAACCTTCCCTGGGAATCCACTCTTGCCGAATCCTTAAGGTATTGTTTATCCCCATAATAATTCCCAAGCTGAACCACAGTATCTTTTATGCCCGTAACTTTTAGTTTAATTGAATATCCTTCCTTGGAAGCAAATGTTGAGGAGGATATTAGTACAGTAAGTATAAATGAAAACAATATCCGTAATGTCATAATTTTATGATTTTATTTTTTTAATAAAACGAACTGCACAAAAATAAAAAAATTAAAGCAAAGAAGACTTTAAACAATTTTTCAAACGCAGATTAAATTTATTTATTTTTTTTCCTTAACCTGATTTTAAATCTTAATTAGTGAGAAATGTAGGAGGGATATGGCAAAAATTCATTAAACCATTGGTTGTAGTTCGGTTTTTGTTATCGTTTTTTTATGCTTCCATCTTTTATGAGACCAAAGCCAGAATTCAGGGGTTTTTATAATTTCAGCTTCAAGCGCATTCATAAACAAGGATGTTATTTCTCCTGGTTTTTTGGTTGAGGGGTTTTCACAGATCGAATTTACATCTATTTCATAAAAACCTCTTTTAAGTTTTCTAACACTTGCAAACACAACAGGATAGTTAAGCTTAGTGGCAATTTTCTCAACTCCTGTATATACAGGTGTATCCTGGTTTAGAAACGAAATCCAAAGTGCATTGTCAGGTGAAGGGGTTTGATCAGCTATAAAAGCGGTTACAGCAAGCCCTTCTTTTTTATTAAATAATTCTTTAAGGATTAAATTCATTGGCACAAGTACAGCACCAAACCTGGACCGTAAATTAAAAACCATTTGGTCAAAATATTTGTTTTTAAGCGGCTTGTACACGGTTTGAACTCTATACTTAAAGAAGCAATTCATGCTAACACCAGCCATTTCCCAATTACCAAAATGCCCCATTACAATAATTACATCTCTATTAGAATCATAAAGAGTATTAAATAATTCAGTGGCTTGTTGGCTAAAAGCGCAACGTTTTTTTATGTTGCTTTCACTGATGTTAATCAATTTAATTGTTTCCACTACCACATCACATAAATGATGGTAGAATTTCCTTTCTACTTCTATATATTTTTGTTCTGTTAACCCTGGAAATGAATTTAATAAATTGTTCCTAACTACTTGTTTACGGTAGCCCATAACATGGTACACCAAAAAGAAAAGGAAATCTGAAATTAAATAAAGTAAAGGGTATGGCAGAATGGAAAGAAGCCATATAAAGGGGAAAAGCAAAAAATAAATAAATGCATTCATTGAAATTAAGGCTTTGATTGAAATTTACGCAACCTTTTTTCATTTTTCCTGGCCAGTTTTTTCTGGTATTTCAAATCACTTTTTCTCATTTCCCTGCTGGGCTTGTTTTTAGAATAAAAGGTTTTATTGGTGGCACCCTGATTGGATTTACAGGAAACCTGGAAAAATAAAAAAACCGAAAACAGAAGTACTAAGGCCTTGTGCATATCTTACAAATGTAACTATTGGAGACTATTTCCCTTAACTAAATTTTTATTATTTATACTTAACTGCATATTTGTTGAAAAAAGTACAATTAAAAAACAAACACTCATACATAGTGCAGAAATAGTATTAAGT
This sequence comes from Bacteroidota bacterium, assembly GCA_013696965.1. Classification (NCBI taxonomy): domain Bacteria; kingdom Pseudomonadati; phylum Bacteroidota; species Bacteroidota bacterium. Next base: position 11,469 of record JACCXN010000057.1, read on the forward strand.
TTCATACTGCGTTCAAAACTTGCATTATCAGCATTATGAATAGAATCCCGCATCCACTTCATAAAATACAAGGTTACGGGAAAAAGAAAAATAAAAAACAAAAAGTAAAAATAATAATTGAAGAATAGAATGTAAAATATCAAAAGCATAACATTCACAGTTGCGAATAAAAACATGCTTAATAAAAAAGTGCCTTTTATTCCCAACATACTGCTAATGGTTTTATCGCCTCTTTTCTTATCCTCAATATGCTGGTAAATTTGTGATAAGGGGTAATAGGCCCCTACAAACATGGATGCAATTGCCATTGCAAATACATTATAGAAATTTAACCATTCAAAAAGAGTTGTTGAGGTGGAAAAATAACTAACCAGGAAATAGGTATACCCTCCTTGAAAAAGCATTACTAGTACCCAGGAGAATATACCGTATTTTTTTAATCGTATTAATGGTAACTTGTGGAGGGTTTTTCAGTCCTCCAATACTTCCTTCATCTTTATCCATATAGCTGTTGTAGGAATTGCTAGCTGGGTATATAAACAAATGTAAAGAGATGAAAATAATGAAGGAATTTAAAAATAGTATTTCTTTAGCAAAAGTTAAGCTGAAAAGAAAGATTGGAAATAGGTAAATTGAAAAAGGGATGCGTAAATGGCTGATAGTGTCCTTATCAAAAATCTTAAATAAATAGATTAAATTCAATTTTTCCTGCATTGTTTAATTCCTTTTTGGTATTTATTCTATCTGAATTAAATATTTTTTTTCATTTCACTCTATGAAAGACTTTTGTTTCTTCTAATTTTGCACTTTGATTTACTTTATGTATAATCTACATCTCTAAAATAAGTAAAAATATTTTATAATAGTTAGAACCCAGGATTAATGCTATATAAAAATTTAATTAAACCACTGTTGTTCTTGCTTGAACCGGAAACAGCTCATTATTTAGTTTCCAGAAGCTTAAAAATAATATTTACTATTCCGGGTGTAAAATCACTGGTGAAAAACAGGTTTGCAATAGAGGATAAAAAACTTGAAATGAAACTCTTTGGAATAACTTTCCCAAATCCAGTTGGTCTTGCTGCAGGTTTTGACAAGGATGGCAAGATGTTTAATGAACTTTCATGTTTGGGTTTTGGTTTTATTGAAATAGGAACAGTAACTCCAAGGCCTCAACCGGGAAATCCCAAACCTAGATTATTCAGGCTGCCAAAGGATGAAGCCCTGCTAAATAGAATGGGATTTAACAATGACGGAGCTGAAAAAGCAGCAGAAAGACTTAGGAAAAAAATGCCAGGAATAATTATTGGCGGAAATATTGGTAAAAATAAAGATACTCCGAACGAACAGGCAGTAAATGATTACTTACAATGTTTTGAAACTCTTTATGATTATGTAGATTATTTTGTAGTGAATGTGAGTTCTCCCAATACCCCAGGTTTAAGAGCTCTTCAGGATAAAGGGCCCTTGACAGAAATATTACTAAAGGTAAAGAAAGCGAGTGATCAAAAAAGACAACCAAAACCTATTCTGCTAAAAATAGCTCCAGATTTAACCAATGAGCAATTGGATGATATAATCGAGATTATAAAAGAAACTAAAACCGATGGTGTAATTGCCACTAATACTACAATAGACAGAAGAAACCTTAAAACTAATGCTGTTTTTGTTGAACAATTGGGTGCCGGTGGCTTAAGCGGTAAGCCGGTAAAAGTTAGGTCAACTGAAGTAATAAGGTATCTTTCTGAAAAATCGGGTAGTGCTTTTCCTATAATTGGAGTTGGAGGAATTCATGATGCACAGGATGCCCTTGAAAAAATAAAAGCAGGAGCAAGCCTTATCCAGTTGTATACTGGATTTATCTATGAAGGGCCGATATTAATTAAAAAGATCAATCAGGCAATTTTAAAATCCTTAGAATCCTAACATTTTTGATTTACAATGCTACTCTATTAAAAAAAAGGATAAGTTTAGCTTTTCACTTTTAAAGCTAAAAAAACAAATTGTTATCACATGAAACTAATAGAATGTCCAAGAGATGCAATGCAAGGCATCAAAGAATTTATTCAAACCGAAAAAAAAGCAGCATATATTAATCAATTGCTTAAAGTAGGTTTTCATACAATTGATTTTGGAAGCTTCGTGTCCTCAAAAGCAATCCCACAGATGCAAGACACGGAAAAAGTTCTTAAAATGTTGGATTTATCCTCCACCAGTTCAAAACTACTTGCTATTGTAGCCAATTTAAGAGGTGCAGAGCAGGCAGCAGATTTTGACGAAATAACTTATCTTGGTTTTCCCTTTTCAATTTCTGAAACCTTTCAGCAAAGGAATACAAATTCTTCTGTTAATGAATCTTTAAAGAGGGTAGAAGAAATACAAAAACTTTGTTTAATGCAAAACAAGAAGCTTGTTATTTATATTTCCATGGCTTTTGGAAACCCTTATGGAGATGAATGGAACAATGAAATAGTAATTCAATGGACCAGAAAAATAGCAAGTATGGGTATTCAAATAATTGCTTTGTCTGATACCATTGGCATAGCTGAACCTTCCAGTATTTCTCATCTTTTTTCTGCAATTATCCCTGAATTTAAAGATATAGAAATAGGCGCTCATCTTCACACCACTCCTTTTACCTGGGAAGAGAAAGTTCAGGCAGCATACAACAATGGATGCAAAAGATTTGATTCAGCCATAAAAGGATACGGAGGCTGTCCTATGGCTAAGGATGATTTAACAGGAAATATGCCAACTGAAAAATTGCTGGGTTTTTTTAAATCACAAAATATAGAAACAGGAATCAATTCAATTGCTTTTGATAAGGCAATGGAAATTGCTGAAATTACTTTTCCTCAATAAAGGAAAAACCCTGCGTTTTTGTTCATGAGGGCTTAAATCCTTTGCATTACTGCAAATAGTTAAAGTCGTAATTATTATTTAACTTTATTATTCAGGTGAATCTTTTTACCTGCAATTTTAAATTAACCTTTAATTATAAAAATTTATGCCTACACGTAAAGCAAGTGCTCAATGGTCAGGTGACCTAAAACAGGGTTCAGGGAAAATAACAACAGGTGGAGTTATTAAAAATGCAGAATATACATTTACATCGCGTTTTGAGGATGGGGTTGGAACAAATCCTGAGGAATTACTAGGATCTGCTCATGCAGCTTGTTTTTCAATGGAACTTGCAAGCAAATTGTCAGCTGATGGTTATTCTGTGGACACCATTAACACATCTGACAGCATACATTTAGAGAAAAATGGAAATGGTTTTTCCATTTCGAAAATTGTTATTAACTGCGAGGCAAAAGTGCAGGGAATTAACAAGGAAGAATTTTTAAAATATGCCGAAAATGCAAAGAATAATTGCATTATCTCAAAAGCATTAACTGGAGTAAACATGGAATTGGAGACTGTATTAAAATAGATTTTAATGTAATGCGTTAAAACTATTTCTTATTCTTGCAGCAAATTTCATCTTACTTGTGAAAAAAGCAGGTCTTGTATCCTTGTTTCTCTTATTGATTTTTTCTGGTTTCAATTATATTGAAAGCCGGAATGATAAAGTAGACAGAAGTCTTCGTTTGTACGATGCTTATTTCCGTACATTAATGGAGAATTACGTAGATGAACTTGATCCCCAAATTGTTATTCGAAAATCAATTGATGCAACAAATGCCTCAATTGATACCTATACACGATTTTTTGATTCCACCGAAACCCTTGACAGGACAAGACAATGGCAGGGGATCCTTTATGGAGGGATAGGAATTGATTTAATTGACAGAAACGGTTCGGTACTTATAACGGGGGTTAAAGAAAATTATCCGGCACAAAAAGCGGCCATATTTCCTGGCAACATTATTTTATCTATTGATAGTAATTCAATTAAAGGGAAACAATTTGCGGAAGTTGTAAATCTAATTCGTGGTGAAGTTGGAACTGAAGTTTCTTTTACCCTGGCAAATTCAACAGATACTGTAATTAAAAAATTAGTTAGGGTGCAGGTCAAAAGTGAACCCGTTCCTTATTCTTTTTTAATTGATGAAAATACTGGCTATATTAAATTCAATCATTTTCTTAAAGGTTCCTCAAATGCTTTTAATGAATCCCTGATCGAGTTAAAAAACAAGATAAAACTAAAAAACCTCATTGTGGATTTAAGGGGAAACTCTGGCGGATTAGTGGATGAGGCAGTTAAATTACTTTCTTTTTTTATCCCTGATGGAAAGGAAGTTTGTTCGCTTAAAGGATTTAATTCAGGCAGCAACTATTCTTATTATACTTCTGGGAATCTTGCAGATACAACTTTATTCCTAATTTTATTGACAGATGAAAATACTATTTCCGCTGCTGAGATTTTTGCCGGAGCAATTCAGGACTATGACAGGGCAGTAATTGTAGGAAGAACAACCTTTGGTAAAGGCCTTGTACAAGGAACGCGTTTTCCCGGAGCAGGAACAAGTCTTTACATTACAGCTGCCAGATATTATACACCTTCCGGAAGAGGTATTCACAGATTTAATAAACCTAATAATTTTGATAGATTGTTTTATTCAAACAATGGAAGGGAGCTTAAAGCAGAAGGAGGAGTTTCCCCTGATGTATTTATGGATGCAAAAAAAGTTCCTCCGATCATTAAATCTTTAGAATTGAGTTTTTTGCTTTTTGATTATGCAAACTATTATAAAAAGTTAAATCCTAAGATAATAAATGGAACAGGGTTTTCTTTTGAGGATAAGGTTTTGAATGATTTTATAAAATTTGTATGGGAAAGACAAGATGAGCTAAAATTACCATCAGATAAAAAACTGGGAGAATTAATTGAAGTTTTAATCACTGAAAACCAAGAAAATCCCACATCAAAGGAGATTGAAAAATTAATGCAAAACATGCGGAATCAAAAAGCACTAATGCTAAAAAAATATAAAAAAGAAATAAAGGTGCTTCTGGAAAGGGAAATTTTAAAAAGATATTATTATTCATCGCTTATAGCTTCACGGGAAGCCCAACAGGATGAATTGATTCAAAAATCGCTTAGTTTATTTAAGGATACTGTTGAATATAAAAAGATATTAAATCTGAATAAGTAAGATTTATATCCCAAGAGAATTGAATAAAAAAAGCCTGAATACAGGGGTTTTTAGGTATGAATCATTTGCAACAATAAAGGATAATTATTGTTTTTTTGCAAGCGATTCGCTAATAATGCTGATCCCCTTTTCTTCCAGTTTAATTATTTTTCCTTTATACAGTTTCCCGATTGCTTTTTTAAAGGCTTTCTTACTCATTCCTGCTGTTTCCTTTATTTCTTCAGGACTGCTGTTATCGGTAAGTGGAAGATAACCATTATGTGATTTTAATATTTTCAGTAATTTCTCACTGTCTGTATCAATTTTTTCTAGGCCTGATTTTTCAAGTGATAGATCTATTTTACTATCCTCCCGCACCTTTTTAACCCATGCCTTTAGCTTATCACCTATAAAAAGTTTTTCAAAAACTTCATTCTTGTATAACAATCCCTGGTAACGATTGTTTACAATTGCTTTAAAGCCTAAATCTGTAACTTCGTATATTATGATATCAGCAGGATCACCATCTTCTAAATAAATGTTCTTTTGCTGCAAATGCTTGTCTATTTTTGCAGATCCAACAATTCGGTTGGTAAGTTCATCCACATAAATTGCAACAACATATTTTCTCCCAAGTTCCATTTTTTTACGCTGCTCATTAAAGGGAACCAAAAGATCTTTTTCAATTCCCCAATCAAGGAAAGCCCCTGAACCGGAAGTATCAACAACTTTAAGGTATGCGAATCCACCAACAGTTGCAGCAGGTTTAAGGGTAGTTGCAATAATCCTGTCTTCAGAATCCCTATAAACAAACACATTAATTAAATCTCCGGGTTTTAATCCCTCTGGAGCATATTTTCCAGGAAGCAAAATCCCTTCTTCTCCATTATCCAAATAAAATCCGAAATCAACTTGTCGGAGCACCTCCAACTCGTTAAATTTACCTAGTTCAACCATTTGGCAAAGATATAGTTTAATCAGCAGATATAAAAATATACACTTTCTTCCAAATTCTATTTTTACTTTTAACTTTATCAACTATTATGAGCAAGGAAACAATAGAGTCTTTATTGAAACTGCAAAACTTGCTATTGGTTGAAAAGGAAGAGGATTTTCGCCAATACCAGGATAAATTTTTAAGAAGCAGCTTAAGCCAGAGAAGGGAAAATGGATTTACCTGGTATCCAATTCGAATTACTTCTTCTGATATTGGTTTGGGGGAATATTTAATTGTTGAGGTAGAAAGAACCTCAGGCATGGATGAGGCTCATCAAATGCAGGTAGGAAAAAATGCCGAGCTCTTTACCTCAAACGATGCCTATTCAAAGGAATCAGTTAGTGGAATTATAAAAAATGTTAGCAAAAACAGGCTCAAAATTGCCCTTACAATTGATGATTTGCCCGACTGGGCAACTGAAGGAAAATTGGGAATCAATCTTTTGTTTGATGAAAACAGTTACCGGGAAATGAATATTGCTCTTAAAAAGGTTATTCTTGCTGAGGATAGCAGACTGGCTGAATTAAGAGAAATTCTTTATGGTACTAAAAATGCAACTTTCAATAAGGAAGATGATGCTATAAAAATTAATGCCTTAAATGATTCACAAAACAAGGCCGTAAGAAAAATAGTTGCAGCAAAGGATTTAGCAATCGTACATGGTCCTCCGGGAACAGGTAAAACTACTACAATGGTAGAAGCAATAATTCAGGTTTTGAAAACAGAAAAGCAAGTATTGGTATGCAGTCCCAGCAATCTTGCCGTTGACCTTATGACTGAAAAATTAGCAGAAAAAGGCATTAATGTTTTACGGTTGGGAAACCCCGTTAGAGTGTCGGAAAATTTGTTGAAAAACACACTTGATGCAAAGGTTGCAGCCGATCCTTCCTTTAAGGAAATTAAACAATACCGCAAGCAGGCCGATGAATACCGAAATATGGCATCAAAGTATAAACGAAGTTTTGGTAAGGCTGAAAGAGACCAGCGCAGAATGCTGCGCCAAGAGGCAAAGGAAATTCTAAAACAAGCAAGGACCATTGAAGAATACATAGTAACACTGCAGTTTGATAAAGCACAAGTTATAGCCTGCACACCAGTAGTTTCTTCAGGAAGATATTTAAGGGACAAGATTTTTGACACTGTTTTTATTGATGAGGCCGCACAAGCACTGGAACCGGCATGTTGGATTCCAATTTCAAGATCAAACCGAGTGATTTTTGCAGGTGATCATTTTCAATTGCCACCAACAGTAAAATCAAAAGCTGCTGAAGCTGGTGGATTAAGTAAAACCTTGTTTGAAAAATCAATTTCTTCTCCTGGTGTTTCTGTTATGTTAGAAATTCAGTACAGGATGCATGAACACATTATGGGATTTTCCAATGAGAAATTCTATGGTGGAAAACTTCTGGCTGATGATTCAGTAAAAAATAATCTTTTGAATTATGACACTTCAGAGCCATTACTTTCTATGGCACTTGAATTTATTGATACTGCTGGATGTGGGTATTCAGAAGAATTAAATCCGGAATCCTTAAGTTTTTCTAATCCTGAAGAAGCCCGTTTACTCATCAAACATCTTTCTATGGTACTGGAAAAGTATTATTCCAAAAATAGTGAGCCTGTTTCAATTGGTATTGTTTCCCCTTACAAGGAGCAGGTTCAATTTATCAATGATGAACTTGCAAATCATGAGTATTTAAATCAGCACCTTGCTAGTATTGCAGTTAAAACAGTAGATGGATTTCAGGGGAGAGAGCGTGATATCATATACATTAGCATGGTAAGAAGCAACGATACTGGTGAAATAGGCTTTTTAAATGATATTCGAAGAATGAATGTTGCTCTTACACGTGCAAGAAAAAAACTTGTAGTTATTGGCGATAGCGCAACACTTGCTTACAACAATTTTTACAAGGATTTTTTAACCTATGTAGAATCAATAAACAGTTATAAAAGTGGCTGGGAGTATATGGATTGATAAATTAGTTTTATAAAACCCAACCTTAGTCTGAAAACATAAAAAACAATGAATGGATAAAGGGTAAAACCTAGACATTTCTATTATAAATGAAAGATCAAGTTGCTTAAATAATGCAATTCAGATTATATTTATGCCACTTTCATTTAACCATAAAAAATTTTATTAATTAATTAAGACAGACCTCATAAAAAAAACACAGAGAAAATAGCAAATGCTTTTTTTTATTCTTTGTGTTTTTAAGAAAGCATTTCTTATTTTTGAAAAAAATACACAATGCATCTTTTTTATACTCCTGATATTAATTCAGATCTTTACATTTTATCAGAAGAAGAATCAAAGCATGGGGTGAAAGTTCTACGGCTTAAAAACGGGGACCAAGTAGAATTGATTGATGGTAAAGGAGGTTGGTACAGGGCTGAAATAACAGATGCACATCCAAAAAGGACCCTTGTAAAAGTGCTTAATAAAAAAGAAGAATTTAAAAAACGAAGTTATAAACTGCATATAGCACTTGCCCCAACAAAGAATTCGGTGAGAACCGAATGGTTTTTGGAAAAAGCAACAGAAATAGGAATTGATAGTGTAAGCTTTATTCATTGCAGAAATTCAGAAAGAGTGGTTGTGAAGACTGATCGTTTAAATAAAATAGTAACTTCAGCGGTCAAGCAATCCCTAAAAGCATATCATCCTTTGCTTAATGAACTTGTTTCCTTTAATGAAATGCTTAATGAGGCAGAAAACTTTAAGGGTCAAAAATTTATTGCTCATTGTAGGGAGGAACAAAAGGATCATCTATGCAAATTGTATAAAGCAGGAAAAGATGCATTGATACTTATTGGTCCGGAAGGAGACTTTACAAGAGAGGAAGTAAACATGGCGATGACAAGTGGTTTTGAACAAATAAGTTTAGGGAATAGCCGTTTAAGAACTGAAACGGCAGCCCTGGTTGCTTGCCATACAGTGAGCCTTATAAATGAAAAATGCAGTTAAGATTTATCATTTAAATCATAATTAAAATAGGTGTTAGATATTTAGAATAGACTGAATGAGGAAAATACTTTTTATACTTTGCATAATTGCTTGTGAGCCTGTTTTGGCTCAAAATAAATATGCTTTTCAAATTGCCGTTCTAAAATACGGTGGAGGTGGAGATTGGTATTCCAACCTTGCTACCTCCTTACCAAACCTGATTAAATTTTGCAATAAAAACCTCAACACAAACATCAACCCCGAACAGGCCATAGTAGAGGTAGGCAGCGTAGAAATTTTCAATTATCCTTTTGTTCACATGACCGGACATGGCAATGTGGTTTTTTCAAACAGCGATGCTGAAAACCTGCGCAGGTATCTTTTGGCAGGAGGCTTCCTGCATATTGATGACAATTATGGAATGGATAAATTTATCCGCCCGCAAATGAAAAAAGTTTTTCCTGAACTTGATTTCGTTGAACTTCCTTTTGCTCATCCAGTTTATCATCAAAAATATATTTTTAAAAATGGTTTGCCCAAAATACATGAACATGACCAAAAACCTTCCCAGGGTTTTGGATTGATTTATAAGGGAAGGTTAATATGCTATTATTCTTTTGAAACTGATCTTGGTGATGGATGGGAAGATGCTGAAGTACATAACAATACTGAAGAAACCCGCAGCAAAGCACTGCAGATGGGGGCCAATCTTTTGCAATATGTTCTTTTGAATAATCCATAATTCCATTGAACTTACAGAGCTTACTTGATCCGGAAATTCAAAAATTTATTATTGAACACCAATATGATGATTTAAGGTTATTGGCTCTTAAACTATCATCGGATAAAAATCCTTTTGGAAAGGAAATTTTAAACCAGGTTCAAGGAAGACAAAAAGCAAAAAATAAAATTCCGGATTGGCTTCAAATTCCAAATGTTTTATTTCCAACAGGAATTTCAATTGAACAATCCTCTTCTGAGGCTACTGCAAAATATAAAGCCTCCTTGTTTTCAGGTAAAAAATTAATAGATCTTTCATCCGGTTTAGGAGTTGATTCTTTTTATTTATCCAAAGTATTTGATCAGGTGGTTTTGGTAGAGCCAAATGAACAACTGCTGGAGATTGTAAAACACAATTTCCAAAGTGCAGGCATTAAAAATGCATCATTTTATAACAATACTGCCGAATATTTTATTCACCACAATTCTCCCAAAGCAGACTTAATTTACATAGATCCTTCCAGACGATCGAATACAAATAAGAAACTATTTAGGTTAGAGGATTGCCAACCTAATGTTGCTGAATTAGTGCCAGAACTGTTTTTAATTGCCCCTAAAATAGTAATAAAAACAGCTCCGCTACTTGATATTCAAGCTGCCATTGCTACACTAAGTGCAGTGAAAAAAGTATTTGTTTTAGCACAGAATAATGAATGCAAGGAAGTGTTATACCTGCTTGAAAAAGGTTTTGCCAATGAACCTGAAATAGAAACGATAAATTTAATAAAAGGCAAGAAACAGGTTTTTAATTTTCTGTTTTCTCAGGAAAAACAAGCTATATCAGACTTCTCTATCCCACTAAAATTTTTATATGAACCAAATGCCTCAGTTATGAAGTCTGGGGCATTTAAACTTATTGCTACACGATTTAATATACAAAAGCTTAGTCCAAACAGCCATTTATATACTTCTCAAACATTAATTAATGATTTCCCGGGCCGTTCTTTTCATATACAGGCAGTTTGCAAATACAATAAAAAAGAGGTGCATCACCATTTAAAAGACAAAAAAGCAAATGTTACTTCGCGGAATTTTAAGGATAATGTAAGTGAAATCGTAAAAAAAACTGGAATTATCCAGGGAGGCGATAAGTATCTGTTTGCAACCACAAATACCGATAAAAAAGCTGTAATTATTATTTGTAATCGAATTTAACTTAATTAATGCTGTTTTTTCCAGTAATTATTTTTTCTTTGTACTTATATTAATTGCTTTCCAATGATTATAAAAAATTTATCTGCTGCATTGCTGGCAATAATTGGCACAGTTTGTTTTGCCCAGGACTTCAATAATTATAGGCCGCTTGTATCTTCAGGGAATATTCCGAAGGATTTTACAACCTTATCCATTGATAAATTTAAGCAGGATATAACAGAGGTTAAAAGCGATAAAAGATCAGAACGTAAAACAAAGGAAAAATTTCTTCTTGAAAGCAATTACCTAATTGATGAGTTATTACTAAGCGGTAGAGTATTGTTTAATGACCCTATTAGCAATTATGTTGAAAGGGTTGCCTCTAATCTTCTAAAGGATCAGCCAGAATTAAAAAGCCAACTTAGGTTTTATGTAATCAAATCAACTGCTGTAAATGCTTTGGCCACAAACAATGGTATTATACTCGTTACAATGGGTTTAATTGCACAGCTCGAAAATGAGGCCCAGTTGGCTTATATTCTCTCTCATGAAATTATACATTATACACATAAGCACAACATCAACAGTTATGTTGAAACCTCCAGGATATTAAAAGGAAAGGATTCATACAGAGGATCAAGTGTGGATGATAAAATATTGGCGCGAAGTAATTATTCCAAAGAACTTGAAACGGAGGCCGATAAAAAAGGGCTTACAGAATTCTTTGAAAAATCTCCTTATGCATCAAGTGCTATTAATGGTGTTTTTGATGTCCTTCAGTATGCATACCTGCCTATTGATGATGTTGAATTTAATAAATCATACTTTGAAAAAGGTGATTTTATTTTCCCCGATACTTATTTTATGGAGGAAATAAGCAAAATAAAAACAAATGAAGATTATGATGATTCCAAAAGCACGCATCCCAGCACAGCAAAAAGAAGAGAAGCTATAGCACGAATGACAAAGGATCTTAAAAATGAAAATAAAAGTATGTTTATTCTCCCTAAAACAGATTTTGATCAGGTCAAAAATATTTCAAGGTTTGAATTAACAAGGCTTTACCTTATAAGAAGGGACTATGGAAATGCCTTGTACAACAGTTTTTTGTTGCTAAGAGATTTTCCCAATAATGCATACCTTGAAAAATCTATTGCTACCTCCTTATATGCCGTAAGTAAATACAAAAATGAAGGCCTTGCCTCACAGGTGCTTCACCCATTTAAGAATATTGAAGGACATTCTCAACAGGTTTTTCACCTGCTTTTTAAAATGTCAAAAAAAGAATCCACTATTCTTGCATTGAAGTATTCATGGGAAATAAATAAAAAGCATCCGGGTGATAATACACTTGAAAAAATAGTTGATGAATTGTTTTACGATCTTGTTTATGTACAAAAAAATCAACCCAAAGACTTTTTTGATAAATCTAAAAATGACCTTATTCATGCACATTTAAGAGATAGCCTGGCTGAGCAAAAGCCTGCTGAAGAATTAAGTAAATACGAAAAAATTAAAAGAAAGAAAACAGAAACATTAGGCGGTGATGAAGATTTTTGGAGATTTGCTTTCGTGGATATATCAAAGGAAAAAGAATTTAGCACTAAATTTAATGAACTCGTTGAACAAAGAATATCAGAGGAAGATGAAAGGGACAGAATTAAAACCCGGGAGGAGAGAAAAACACTCGCAAATAAAATTAAGAAAGATAAAAAATTCACAAAAAAATACGGTTATGCACTGGGTATAAATAAAATTGTTCTGGTAAATCCTGTTTATGTAAAAGTAGATCAAAGAAAAAAAGATAATGTAAAATACATTGATTCGGAAATCAGCCAATTGGATTTTGTAAAAAAAATCAATGAAAACGCAAATATTTCAGGTGTAGAGGTGAACATACTTGATGCTAAAACCTTCAAAGAAAACGATGTGGAGGCTTTCAATGATTATTCCCTTATGAGGGATTGGATGAATGAACGTTTTAATCACGACAGCCAGATGAAAATTGTTAGTTCCGAAACAAATAATATACATGAAATATCAAAAAAACACAATACCAAGTATTTTAATTGGATGGGAGCAGTAGCCTACCGACAAAAAAAGAATGATATTGGATATTACCTTTGTTTATCTGCAGTTGGAATCTATACTCTGCCTTTAGGAATTATATATGCACTTACTCCTGGCTATTATACATATTATTACAATATTCTTTTTGATGTTGAAACAGGAAAAATGGAAATGTTAATCTCAGTGGGTACAAATAGAAAAGACAGAGATTCTCTTTTAAATTCCAAAATTTACGATACTTTTATTCAAATGAAAAACAAACCCAGAAATAAATAAATTCAAACTCAATGAAAAGCACAGGTATTGTTTTTTTATTCCAATTCATGATTCTGCTCTGCTTTGGACAGGAAGTTCCCGGATATCAAGGAAAAAGGTTTTCTGCCAATTACGATGGTTTTATTTTTCCCGCTTTATTTCATCCAACAGGAGAGTTTTACGAAACAAGTAGTTTAGCCTTTAACAAAAGGCATAGTTTAGGAATAGATTATGTTATTTCAAGGTCTAGTTCCATGGGAATGGATTTGCAAACCTTTAAAACAGGTTTTTCTTTTAAAAATTATGGAAATACCAGGGGTTCTATTGCAGCAAAAAATATAGGCATATATTTTAAAAATTTTCATAAAAACGATATTGCTCCCCTGGGTCTTTATTCTAAATATGAACTGTTATTCCTAAGTTATAACGTATCTTATTCCGCTGAAAGGGTATTTAAGAATTTACATGAAAGTGAACAATATCCTAGTTATACAAATTTAGGGCCTTATACAGCCCTAATGTTTGCATACTCAATTGGAAAACAAGCTGTGTATTTTGACAGATTAATTTTAAATGGAAGTTTTCAATCTGCATTTAGTCCTAAAATGTTTGGAAAATTTTTCGCTCAGGGTATAGGGGATAACCCTTCTGAAAAGAAATATATTGAACAAATAACCCAATCCAGGTTGTTTGGTGCTTATTTTATCAATTTTAATTTAGGAATTGGTTACCTGATTTTTTAGGGAATAATTTTAACTGCTTTCCCAGGTCTTTTGAGGTAAAGTCATAGTTTGTGGATCATTTAATTTTTTACCCTTAGTTTTCTTTTAATTTCAAATATTCCTTGTTCATGGTTTAAAGATAAATTCCACTATTATTCCATAGTTAACAAATAAACTAGGGTATAAAAGGAAAATTTATTCAGAGTTAAAACGTTAATTTATAAGGATCAATATTAGTTTTAATCACCATTTAATGAATTACAGTATTATTTATTTTAAAAAGAATGACACAAGATAGGATAAACAAAAGTGAAGAGGAATGGAAAAAAGAACTTACAGAGGAGCAATTTAACGTATTAAGAAAAAAGGGTACGGATGCTCCATTTAAAGGGAAATTCACCTATCATAAAGAAAAAGGAATTTATGTTTGTGCCGCTTGTGGAAATGAATTATTCGGTTCCGAAACAAAATTTGATTCAGGGTGTGGATGGCCAAGTTTTTATGATTCCCTGGATAAATCTAAAATTAAAGAGATAAGAGACCTTAGTCATGGTATGGTAAGAACTGAAATTCTCTGTGCCAAATGCGGAGGTCATTTAGGACATGTGTTTGATGATGGCCCTGCCCCTACAAAGCTCCGTTTTTGTGTTAATAGTGCATCTCTCGATTTTAAGAAATCAGAATAATTTTAAATGATAAAATTAATACGAACATTTTGTTTTTTTATTTAAAATCATTTCCTGATTGTTTTAAATAAAAAAGGAACAGAAAAATAAAAGTTATATCAAAAAATAAACCATTGGCAGCAATACAACCCCTTGCGGAAAGATTAAGACCTTCATCACTGGATAATTATATTGGGCAAAAACATCTGGTAGGGGATAATGCTATTTTAAGAAGCGTAATTCAGTCAGGAAATATTCCATCTATGATTCTTTGGGGTCCTCCTGGAGTTGGTAAAACTACATTGGCCAATATCATTTCCAGGGAACTCAAAAGACCTTTCTACTCCTTGAGTGCAATTAATTCCGGGGTTAAAGACATTCGGGAAGTGATTGAAAAGGCTCAAAAACAATCCCTTTTTGCAAGTGGAAATCCTGTTCTTTTTATTGATGAAATTCACCGTTTCAGTAAATCTCAGCAGGATTCATTGTTGGGTGCCGTTGAAAAAGGGGTTATTACATTGATTGGGGCAACTACTGAAAATCCATCTTTTGAGGTTATTTCAGCACTTTTATCCAGATGTCAGGTATATGTACTTAAATCCCTTGATAAAGAAGATCTTTTAGAATTGCTGGATATTGCTATAAAAACCGACACTGAACTTAAAAGAAAAAAAATTGAAATTCAAGAATACGAAGCCTTACTTAGGTTATCAGGAGGTGATGCACGCAAACTGCTTAATATTTTCGAGTTGGTTGTAAGTTCATTTGAATCATCGGATGTGCTAATAACAAATGAACTTGTAATGGACAGGGTTCAGCAGAATATTGCTATTTATGACAAAGCTGGAGAGCAGCATTACGATATTATTTCAGCTTATATTAAATCAATCAGGGGGAGTGATCCCAATGCGGCAGTATACTGGCTTGCCAGAATGATTCAAGGAGGGGAGGATCCATCTTTTATTGCAAGAAGGTTATTGATTTTAGCATCGGAGGATATTGGAATTGCTAATCCAACTGCACTTGTTATTGCAAATAATTGTTTTCAGGCAGTAAATGTAATTGGATGGCCGGAATCAAGAATTATTCTTTCCCAGGCAACTATTTATCTTGCTTCTTCCCCAAAAAGCAATTCAGCTTATATGGCAATTAATGAAGCCCAGCAACTGGTTAATGAAACTGGAGATCTTCCCGTTCCTTTGCATATTCGAAATGCCCCTACAAAGCTTATGAAAGAACTTGGGTATGGAAAAGCGTACGAATATTCCCATAGTTATGAAAATAATTTTTCCGCTCAGGAATATTTACCTGAAAAAATAAAGGAAACTATTTTTTACAATCCAGGGAATAACGACAAGGAAAAGCAAATCAGGGAAAATTTAAAAACACTTTGGAAAAAATACAAATATTAATTTTGCAATAAAGCACTTTGTATTTTCATAAGAGTTAGGAATGGCTCTCAATTTTCATCTCCTGGATAGGTGATTTTTGAATAAAAAAAGTGTTCACTTAATTGAAAAGAATTTCCCTTTGCTCAATATAATGGTAAACATAAGCAATTGCCATTCCTGCTGCGCCTTGTTCAATAAGCTGCCATATTAGATCCAGAGTTGCATGAAGAGAATTGATTTGGCCAACCTTAAAGGAAGAGCCTAGCACAAAAATAATCAGGAAAATTATAAATCCAGCAGCTACTCCCAGGAGAATACCTCGAAGAAAAACATGTTTTTTATCAGCCACAAGAGAATAACAAAAGGCAAGTAAGCCTCCAATAATAATATATAAAAGAGATAGAAAAGAAAGAAAAATTTTTGGAGAATAGGATATTTTATCAAAATCGTTCAACACTACTCCATGCCAAAGATAAGACAAGCCGAACATTAAAATAGAACCTGCAATCCAGGAATATATAATTTTTTTACTAAGCATTTACTTGATTTCTCATGTTAGGCAAATTTAATCATCAATTTTTTAGTAAACAACTATAAATGTTAATGATCATGGGAAAAGAGTAATTTCTTTTTAACTCTCTAAAGCAATTTTATGAGTATATTTGGCAGGTAAAATTATTGGTAATGCTCTTCCCTAGCAATAATACACCCAGATGGGTGATTTTTTTTATTGATACATTTATTTGTATCTTTTCCATTGTACTTGCTTATTTGCTGAGGTTTAATTTTTCAATTCCTGAAAATCTAACTTACCTTCTTACTATAAACCTTCTTTATTTAAACCTGGCTTTAATTATTTCTGTAAGAATAATTAGTTTTCTGTTTGCCCGAACTTATGCCGGAATTATTAGATATACCAGTAGTAAAGATGCAACCAGGATTTTTATTGTAGTGAGTCTTGGAAGTTTGTTTTTTGTGATTTCAAATTTGATAAGTTATTTTTTTGTTTCCGAGTTCATAATTCCTTTTTCCATAGTAATTATTGATTACATGACCACTGTTTTCCTTATGATAACCTTTAGGGTGCTGGTTAAAATGGTTTATTTCGAAATTAAAAATCCATCCAGAGATAAAAGGAATATTATTATTTATGGGGCAGGCGATGCAGGAATAATAGCAAAAAGAACGCTTGATAGAGATGCTGGTGCAAAATATAAAGTTTTGGCATTTATTGACGACAATAAAACCAAAGCAAATAAAAAACTTGAAGGTGTTGCAATATATGAATCATCTAAACTGGTTGACCTGGTTAGCAAGTATGATGTTGCTCACCTCATAATTTCCATACAGAACCTGCCATCTGTCAGAAAAAAAGAAATTGTAGATACTTGTCTTGCGTATAAAACAAAAGTGCTTAACGTTCCTCCAGTGAGTACCTGGATTAATGGTTCATTGAGTTTTAAACAGATTAAAAAAGTAAGGATCGAGGATTTGCTTGGTCGTGAGCCTATTAAATTGGATGAAGAAAAAATAAATAAACAAATCTCTGGCAAAGTTATTCTTGTTACAGGTGCTGCCGGTTCAATAGGAAGTGAAATTGTTAGGCAAATTGCCCCCTATAAACCAAAAAAGATTATTATGCTCGACCAGGCTGAATCTGCCTTGTATGACCTGGAAATAGAATTGGGTGAAAAATATCCAAAATCCCTTTTTGAACCCGTAATTGGAAACATCAGAGTAAATGAGAGAATGGAAAATGTTTTTCGTTCCTTCAGGCCCGAATTGGTTTACCATGCTGCTGCATACAAACACGTACCAATGATGGAAAATAATCCATCAGAGGCCATATTTACAAATGTGCTGGGAACTAAAACAATTGCTGATCTTTCAGTTAAATACCTTGTAAAGAATTTTGTAATGGTATCTACGGATAAAGCAGTAAATCCGAGTAATGTAATGGGTGCCTCAAAAAGAATTGCCGAAATGTATATACAGGCCCTTAACAATAAAGCAGATGTTACCAGTTTTGTGACTACGCGTTTTGGGAATGTTTTAGGCTCAAATGGTTCGGTGATTCCATTATTTAAGAAACAAATAGAAAAGGGGGGGCCAATAACAATTACTCATCCTGATATTACCCGTTATTTTATGACAATACCCGAGGCTTGTCAACTTGTTCTGGAAGCAGGAGCTATTGGTAATGGTGGTGAAATTTTGATATTTGACATGGGCAAATCCATTAAAATTGTAGAACTTGCCAAAAAGATGATTAAATTATCTGGCCTTGAATTAGGAAAAGATATTCAAATAACCTACACAGGACTAAGACCCGGTGAAAAATTATATGAAGAGTTACTAAATAACAAAGAAAATACAATAGCAACACACCATCCACAAATAATGAAAGCACATGTTGCTGAGTATGATTTTGAAACCATTTCAATACGCATTAATGAACTTATCGGGCTTTTTGAAAATCAAAACAATGTTGCTATTGTTTCCAAAATGAAAGAAATTGTTCCTGAATTCATTAGTAACAATTCTGTTTTTTCTGAATTAGATAAACCCAAAGCAACTGCTTAAAACATGCCCCTTACGTCAACAATTGAAATACGATTTGCTGATATTGACAAGTTAGGACACGTAAACAATGCCATTTACCTGAGTTATTTTGAACAAGCGCGTTTGAAATATTTTAACCAGGTGCTAGGTATGGGGATAGACTGGTCAGAAACAGGAATTATTCTGGCACGGGCTGAAGTTGATTTTATTTTACCCATACATTTGGAAGATAATCCCTTTATTGAAATATCCTGCACTAGAATAGGAACAAAGAGTTTTGATTTGAATTATCAAATTTTTATTGCAGGAAATTCCAATAAGACACTTGCAACAAAAGGAAAATCAGTAATGGTATGTTATAATTATAAAACCGCCAAAACCATACAAATGCCTGAAATCTGGATTGAGAAGATTATGGCTTTTGAAAATAAATTAGTATAATATTTTTTAAGCTTGTAATCAAATGCTGATTCCAATATGAATTAAGGCATCACCTCTATTAATTACAGGAAGGTTATTTATCCCTATTATATAGCCTGAGGCTGAGGCAATAATTTCTGTTTCAAATTCTCCATAAGGATCAGTTACAGTTCCCAATAGCTCATTTTTCTTGACAAAAGCCCCGTTTTTTTTCACAGGATGAAAAAGACCTGAGTTTTTCGCCCTTACCCAAGTAGTTTTTTGAATCAATTTGGTTATTCCTGGTTTTGTTTTTGCCTCAATCATTTTTAAATGGACAAAAAGTCTTTTGCAACCATCAATTCCTTCTTTTATGGCCAATTGGTCAAATCGTGATGATTCTCCACCTTCATATACAAGTATGGTTTTGCCAATGTTTGCTGCTTCCTTTCTTAATGTTTTATCCCTGAGTCCTGAATTAATAATAAAAGGAGAGCCGAATTGCTCTGCCAGTTCAAGGTTTTGCAATGCACCAAAAGAACAGCGGATTTGTGGAAAATTGCTTTTACTTGCCCCCCCGGTATGAAAATCTACACCAAAACTAATTTGAGGAATAATCTCGCTCATAAGATCATGGGCTATTCTACTTCCAAGGGAACCACCAATGCTACCTGGAAAACACCTGTTAAGATCCCTTCCATCAGGCAGGCTCCTTGTTCCATAAACAAAAGACACAATATTAATTACCGGAATTGCTATAACTGTGCCTTTGTGAAGCTTTGAAAAAGTATTGTTTACAATAAGACTTCTTATTATTTCTACCCCATTTATTTCATCCCCGTGCATGCCTGCCAACAGCAAGACTACTGGCCCATCTTCTAAGGACCTGTAAACGAAAACCGGAATATCAATTACTGTTCTTGTAGGTAAACGATAAGTATTAAGACTAACTTGGGCAGATTCACCTGGTCTTACTGTTACGCCATTTATCGTGATGTCTTTTGTCATTTAATATCCTAAATATACTATTGGAGTTGTGAAAATAAATTACCTAAAAGCTTAAAAAAAATAAATTTCAACACTAAAACATCTGGAAAAAAATAAAAAGAGGCTTTGAGAATTTACACACCTATTTTATCTTTTGAACCTTTTCCTTTTGCATTTCGTTCCACAAATTCAATGATTTTGCCGGCAATATTAATTCCTGTAGCATGCTCAATACCTTCAAGTCCGGGAGATGAATTTACCTCAAGTATAAGAGGCCCTCTTGAAGATTGAAGCATATCAACACCTGCAATTGCAAGTCCGAGTGTTTTTGCTGCTTTAAGTGCAACTGCTTTTTCTTCTCTTGTTAATTTTATTAAACTGGCACTTCCTCCCCTGTGAAGGTTTGAACGGAATTCTCCGTCTTTACCCTGTCTTTTCATTGCACCCACCACAATACCATCAACAACAAATGCTCTAATATCCGCTGCCTTTGCTTCTTTTATGAATTCCTGTACAATAATTCTGGTTTTAAGCCCATAAAAAGCCTCAATTACTGATTCTGCGGCTTTTTTAGTTTCTGCCAGCACCACACCAAGGCCTTGTGTTCCTTCAAGCAATTTAATTACAAGGGGTGCTCCACCAACCTTATCAATAACCTGCATAACTTCTTTGGAGTGATTTGTGAAAACAGTTTTAGGCATTCCCAATCCAGCACGTGATAAAATCTGAAGGCTTCTTAATTTATCCCGTGACCTAACAATGGCTTGAGATTCAACGGCAGTAAACACCTTCATCATCTCAAACTGCCTTACAACTGCAGTTCCGTAAAAAGTAATCGAAGCCCCGATACGAGGAATTACTGCATCTACATTAGTTAATTTTTCACCCTTGTAATGTATTGCTGGATCTCCCTTTTCTATGACCAAATCGCATTGCGAATGATCAATTACTCTTACCTCATGCCCCCGCTCTTTCGCTGCTTCCACCAATCTTTTCGTTGAATAAAGTCTATTGTTTCTGGATAAAATAATGATGTTCATATAATATAAATCAATGGTTAATTAGTATAGTTGGTTTTGAGCTTCGGCTTATTTTTTTTCAATTTTTGATGTCAAATTTACCTTTGTAACATCAATAATAAATCCTTTGGATAGCACTTTTCTTCCTATCAAAACAGGATACTTCAGATTTGCCCGATCCGAAAGAGAAACTTCTGTCATTATTTCCTTACCTGCAATAATTAATTTTGTTTTTATCACAAATCGTTTTTCAAATTGCCCAAAAGAACTTTTGATTTTTTTTCGGGTATAAGTTTTAAATTGCATCTCCTTATTACTAAATAAAGGATGTGAGGGATCAAGTATTTTAAAACATAATATCTTTTCCTTACCTTCTCTTAATTCATAAACATCATTACAATGAAAGGCAGTACTATATGCACCTGTATCAATTTTGGCCTGAATGGAGAAAACACCCAAATCAGGAAGATCAATAAGTTCCTTTCTACCAATTATGATTTTCTCTACCTTTTTTCCTTTCTTCTTATCATTTGGCTTTATCATGAAGCAAAAATATATTTTTTTAAATGCTTTCAAACATAATTAACATTCTTTTTTTAATAAACTTATTTTATCATGGACCCTTTACATTGTATAAGCAAGTATATTTGGCCCATGCTGATAAATAAATATTTTTCTTTCCCAGTGATAGTAGGCCTTCTTTTGTCTTTCACATTCACAGCTTGTCATACAAAGAAAACAACCATGGAAAGAGGGGGGGCAAAAAAACACTCTTTGGAAAAGGCTACTGCAAAAAAAAACAATCCAACCAATTCGAAAACAGCAACAAAAGAAGGTACAAAGGCTGAAAAAACTGTTGAAGCCGACAAAACCTCTAAAGAAATTAATAGGGAAATAAAAATCAAATACTCAGAAATACTTGAGGTAAAACCCAATGATATTAGTGATGTAAAATTATATGAATTTATTGATAAATGGCTTGGGGTGCCCTACAAGTATGGTGGGCGATGCACCACGGGGGTTGATTGTTCAAACCTTGCAACCTTAATTTATGCAGAGGTTTACGATAAATCCTTTTCAGGATCCTCAGCAAGTTTGTTTAATCTTTGCAAAGAAGTTAGTAAAGAGGAGCTACAAGAGGGCGATCTTGTGTTTTTTAAAATAGAACAAACAAAGATATCCCATATTGGAGTTTATTTGCACAACAATAAATTCGTGCATTCCACCACAAAAAGAGGAGTAATGATTAGTGACCTTAATGAGGCCTATTATAAAAAGTATTTTTTTAAAGCAGGCAGGATTCGATGAATTAATGTTGGAATAAGCTGCATTGTTTTTAAGGCATTGAATAATTTTTTGCAAACATTATTTTCCTAGCCTCGTTTTTTTCAGCTTCTGTAATATTATGCAAACTAAAGAATAATTAGTAAATTCAATGAATAAAAAACTATACGCTTTGAAATTAAAACTAGCAGATTTTGATCAGGAAAAGCGTGTAGGAGCAATAAAATTCATATTGCTTGCAGCTCTTTTTATTGGAATAATGCTTTCTTATAATTTATGGCTTACAGAGTCAATATATTTTCCATTAACCCCATTGTTTGATTTTTTTCCCGGTTTAATCCAGCCATTCGATCATATACTGCTGTATATTATCATTCTGCTTATTGCTGTTGGTTTTGTTTACCCATTTAATTTCCTACTGAACATTTCCCTTTTTATCCTGTTGCTGATTCTTGCATTCTTGGATATTAACAGGTTTCAACCCTGGGTTTACCAATACCTGCTTATGCTTTTGGCATTTTCTTCTATGACAAAGAAACAAGGCCCGGCTTTTCTAATACCTGCTTTGCAGTTGTTACTGTGTGGCATATTTTTCTGGAGTGGAATTTTTAAATTCAACCACCTGTACTTTTCCCAGGTAGTGAATCGGTTTTCGGAGTCCATGGGAAATAATGTTATTGTTTATGGTATTGGTTTGTTAATTCCTGTATTAGAACTGTTTACAGCTATTGGATTATTAGTTAGGAAAAGCAGGAAAATTGCAATTTTCACAGCATTTTTCATACATTTTTTTTATTTATTAGTTACAGGGCCTCTTGGGAGTAATACTAACACGGTTCTTTGGCCCTGGAATACCGCAATGCCATTGTTTGTGTTTTTTCTTTTTACCGGGGAACATTTATATTTTTCACAAAACCTGAAAGGTTTTTTTCAGTTGAATATAACAAGGGCCATTCTTCTGCTGGCTTGGATAATTCCCATATTTAATCTGTTTAACCTGTGGCCTGCCTATACTTCTTTTAACCTATACTCTGGAAATACAAACAATGGAAGCATTTATATAAGTGATCAAACAAAATCAATGTTACCAGAAAAAATTGGAAAACTGGTTAAAAATAATGCACTTGAAATTAAAGAATGGTCAATGGAAGAAATGAACGTTCCAGCATTTCCTGAGAAAAAAGTTTTTCTCTCAGCCAGAAATTTTATTTATAATTATGCTGCCGATAGCACAGAGGTAGTTTTATATTACCGGCCAAAAACTCATCTGATTGGAAATCCACAAGCTGAATTTTATTGATTTCTTCCAGCTTTTTTTAAAATAAAACCTTCCTCTTAAAGGTTGCCTTTCTTTGCTTCAAAAATTTTATTTGCAATTGAAAACCGATTTGGTTTAATAGGAGGAAATGATTGTTTGTTATTGCCTTACTGAAATTTACTGGAGCCTATTTTCCCAAAACTTCAATTATTACAGTCTATAAATGCTTTAATAGTATAAAATTCAAGCCTGGCACAGCAATTTTATATTCTATTGAAAAGGAAATAAAGATTTTCACTGAGATAAGTGAAAGTAATTTTGGATGGATAAAAAGATTGCTGGTTTTATTTGTTCATGTACCTGAAAAAGTTCAATTTAATTTTTATATACCTTTTCTCTTTTCAAAAAAGAACAATTGTGCTCTTGCTACATTATAATTTGCAGGATTGGCATTTATAATCACAAGGTAACAAGCCAAAGAAGTAAAATGCCATTCAGCATTTAAGGTTTGATGATGATGGCCACTATAAATTCTTTTAAAATGTTGATTAAGTGAAATAGACAATGATTGGCAAGTTTTTAATGCCCTGTTTACTGCTTCATTGAATTCAAATACATCCGCACATTTTAGTTTTTCCATTAATTCATTTGAAGTGCATATAAATACGGGATTTGCTTCCGCATAATTCATACTATCTTCCTGAATAATATCCAAATTACTAAACTGTTCCTGCATGTTTTTTAGCATTTTTAATTGCATTAAGTTGTCTGATTAATTCCAATTCTTGTTCAGAAAAATCTTTTGGTATTTGAACATTAATTTTGCCATATAAATCTCCGAAAGTACCCGGGTTTTTATATAGGGGCATACCTAAGCCCTTTAACCGTAACACTTTTCCATTTTCAGTACCGGCAGGAATGTTTATTTTTACACTCCCGCTTAGGGTTCTTATTAACGTGGAACCTCCTAAAATCAGCTTATACAAATGCATTGGCACATTCACATAAAGATCATTTTCTTTTCTTTCAAAATGGGGATGACTAGCAACATGGATAGTAAGGTACAAATCTCCTGCAGGGCCAGTGCCTATACTTTGTGCACCTTTTCCTTTAACCCTTAATTTTTGATTGTCTGCAACACCTGGACTTATTTTGATTTTGATTTTCTGATCATTTAGATTCAATATTTTTTCTGTACCATGAAAAGCCTCCTCTAATGAGATTTCAATTTCAGCCTGGTAATCCTGACCTTTAAATGCATTCGAACCTTGCCTTTCCCCGCTATTGGATCTCCTTTTGGAAAAACCACCACCAAATAGAGTTTCGAAAAAATCAGAAAAACCTCCATCTCCAAAAGCATCCCCAAAATCACCAGTAAAGGTTTCATATCCTCTTCCTGAGCTTTGCTTTGCTCCAGACCATTGGGACCAATCGTAGGGCTTAGATGTTCCAGCTTGCTGGTAATGCCTCCAATCCTTGCCGAATTTTTCGTATTTGCTTCTTTTCTCAGGATCACTTAATACTTGGTATGCTTCGTTTACCTCTTTGAATTTTTCTTCTGCAGCTTTATTTCCTTGATTTTTATCAGGGTGATATTTTAAGGCAAGCTTCCTGTAAGCCTTTTTAATATCTGCTTCAGATGCATCTTTTGATAGTCCTAAAATCTTATAATAATCTTTATAGTTCACAAGTTCATGTTTAATGGTTCTATTACAATAATAAACCCTTGAGATAAAATCATTTCCATTAATTAACAGGGACTGGTTCAAGTGTATCTGTGGTTTTTCTTTTGCCAATTAATCTTTCAAAATCAGCTACGTATATAATTTCTTTGTCAAGAAGCTCTTGTGCTATTAATTCCATTTCCTTTCTTTTTCCTCTTAGTAATTTTAATGTTCGTTCATAACTGTTAGCAACAAGTTTTCGTGCTTCATTATCTATCATACGGGCTGTTTCATCTGAATACAATTGTTTATAGGTATATTCTCCTGTTGTATCTATATAAGAGAAATGACCTATGTTAGGATTCATCCCGTATTGGGTAATCATGGAATAAACAAGTTTTGTTACCCTTTCCAGGTCATTTTGTGCGCCTGTAGATATTTGTCCAAAAACAATTTCTTCTGCAGCCCTTCCACCTAGGGTCATACAAATACTATCAATGAGTTGATCGGAAGTATACAGGTACTGTTCCTTTGGCAGGTATTGTGCATAACCCAGAGCTGCTAGTCCTCTGGGAACAATTGAGACCTTGACAAGGGGATGGGCATATTTTAAAAACCAACCGCAAATGGCATGTCCTGCTTCATGGTAAGCAACTATCTTTTTTTCTTCATTTGATATAATTTTATTTTTCTTTTCAAGTCCACCTATTACCCTGTCAATTGCATCATTAAAATCAATGAGTTCAACCTCTGATTTGTTTTTTCTGGCAGCAATCAGTGCGGCTTCATTGCAGATATTGGCTATTTCTGCTCCAGCAAAACCAGGAGTCATTGCTGCCAGCTTTTTTTCTTCTACATCCTTTGATAATTTTATTTTTCTTAAATGAACCTTGAAAATTTGTTCTCGTCCTATCAAATCAGGTTTGTCAATGAGTATTTGCCGGTCAAAACGACCTGGCCTTAATAAGGCTGAATCCAGCAAATCGGGCCGGTTTGTTGCTGCCAGTATAATTACAGCCTTTTCACTGTTAAAACCATCCATTTCAACAAGCAATTGATTGAGGGTGTTTTCTCGCTCATCATTGCTTTGCATCATGTTTTTCCCTCTGGCACGACCAATAGCTTCAATTTCGTCTATGAAAATTATACAGGGTGCTTTTTCCCTTGCTTGTTTAAACAAATCCCTTACTCTTGCGGCTCCAACACCTACGAACATTTCAACAAAATCAGAACCTGAAATACTATAAAATGGTACATTAGCCTCTCCTGCCATTGCTTTTGCCATTAATGTCTTACCTGTTCCGGGAGGCCCTGTAAGTAATACTCCTTTTGGAATTTTAGCTCCCAATGCTGTATATTTTCCTGGGTTTTTTAAAAGATCTACAATTTCCATTACTTCTACTTTTGCCTCATCAAGACCAGCTACATCATTAAATGTTACGTTGGTTTTC
Organism: Bacteroidota bacterium; assembly: GCA_013696965.1. Lineage (NCBI taxonomy): Bacteria > Pseudomonadati > Bacteroidota > Bacteroidota bacterium. The sequence continues at coordinate 38,135 of JACCXN010000057.1, forward strand.
GAACCTTTTTCAAACAATAAAGCTTTTGATTTACCTACACTGAAAATTCCTCCACCTCCACCTGCTCCACCACCCATTCCTCCTTTACTTATCCGGTTAATCAGGAAAATCCAAATGGCAACAAAAATTGCAATAGGAATAAGCCAGGCTAGAGCATCTAAACCCCAGTTTTTACGTTTCTCAAATCTTGGACTAATACGGTCCTCTATAGGTATTTGGCTTTGAGCCTGGTCCAATTGTTCTTGAAAATATTCAACTGAACCAATGGTGAAAAAATAATGAGGCCCTTCATTTGGCTTTCCGAAACTTGTTTGTGCAACTTCCTTATACTCATCCTTAGTTAGGCTTTCTGGTTTTAAGTAAACTTCCACAAGTTCATTATTTACAACAACAATACGAGATACATCATTTGTAAGAAGCATCCCCTGTTCAAATTTTTTCCATTCAATTTCTTTTGAAGTGCTGCGGGAAGTGAAAAAATAAAGACCGATAAAAATTAATGCAATAATAAAATAGAATTTATAAAGATTAAGAGGTGAATTCTTTAGAAATTTTCCTGTATCATTATCTTTTTCATTTTCTTTTTCTTCGCTCATATTTATTGCTTTTAACTGTCTATTAAATTTAAGAAAAAAAAATGAATTCTCATTTACCTGATTTTAGAGGAAAAAGAACAAAAGAGGAAAGTTTTTAATTAAATTTGACTTATATTAATAGCTGTGTTTAATATAATAAATAAAAAAAAGCAGGTAATGAAAACTGAAATTAAATATGGATTAATTACTGGGGTTTTAGGGGCAGCTTGGCTTTATATTGAATATGTTATTGGATTGCATGATACATACATTGATTATCATCCTAAGGTAACTATGTTTGCCCTTTTTATCCCTGTTGTTACAATTGTTTTGGCAATCAGAGAAAAAAGGAACAAAAGCCAGGAGGGGATGATTACTTTTTGGCAAGGTGTGTTAACCGGGTTTGGAGTATCCTTGATTGCTGCAATTATTAATGTAGGCGCACAGTGGCTATATTTAACAGTAATAAACCCTGAATGGACAAGTTTTATGGTGGAAATGACAAGGATTAAAGCTTCTGAAAAATTAGCTGATCCCATACAAATAGAAAATCAGGTAAAGGAGGCAGAACAATATTTTACAAAAGGAAATTACCTACAACAGTCTTTTTATGCCCCATTTATTTTGGGAATTGTTATTTCTTTGATTGCCTCAGGGATTCTTAGGAAGAAAATCACCAATTAATAAAAGAGGGATCTGTAAAAAACATTCCTCAATGCTTTTGCTATAGTTTTCCTTATTACTTAAAAAGTTAATTAGATCAGGGTTTAAAATTAACTTTTATCAAATCTTCCAGAAATATCCGTTTTCCATTGTAGATTGCAGTAACAAAAGAATCAGTGGTTAAGCCACCTTTGGCTATTATTTTCATTTTAAGCATATCCGCCTCTTTTAGTGTGCTAAAATTACCAAGAGTGAATCTTTCTATTTTATCTTCAAGCATTAGGGTTTCAACTTTTCCAAATTCAACAAGATGTTTATACACGAAATTCTCAGGCATTCTGTAAGCTCCTATCTGAACCTTATATATTAACCCATCTGTAACAATGTTGCCGTATTTTTCAAGGATTTGATCAAATGTCATTACTTCACTATTCACAATGGCTATGGTTTCCGTTTCAACAATTTGTTTTGTTTCTGTTTCCACTTCTGTTATTGTTTCTATTATTGTTTCTGTGTCACTTACAGGTAATTTAGCAACAAAATCTTCTGTGTAAAATTTAACATCTATTACTTTTTCAATAAAAGAATCCAGATATGTTGTATTGATTGTTTCAGACTTTGGTTCAAATCCTTCAACTTTATAGGTAATAGTATATATAAGTCCTGCCGGAAGGTTTACCAAATATTTTCCGCTTATTTCATTTGAATGGTATGTTCCTTTCTCCTTCATTCCTGATGCAACCATTATTTCTGCATACATTGGTTCATCATCAATTGTTACATTACCCTTAACTAACATTAGCACTGTCTTTTTTAAAAGCAGGCCTGGCTCCACAACATAAATATCTTTTTTGCCCATTCCTCCGGGTTTTCCCGATGCATAATAGCCCCTTTTTCCATCTGCTGTTAAAACGTAAAAAATATCGTCATCTGCAGTATTTATTGGATAACCAAGATTTTGTGGTTTTGACCATCTTTGTTCCTTATTAATTTCTGAAACGAAAATATCAAAACCTCCCATACTGTTATGTCCCTTTGAACTAAAATGTAGAATTGTTCCATCAGGATGGATAAAGGGAGCATCTTCATCAAAAGATGTGTTAATTGTAGGTCCCATGTTTTTGATATTATCCCATGTTCCTTTTTTGGAGATTTCGGCAGTATATAAATCCTTTCCTCCATATCCACCCGGCCTTTCACTGGAGAAATAAATTAATTTTTCATCAGAGGATAAAGAAGCACTTCCTTCCCAATCTTTAGAATTAATGTTTCCTTTTAACCTTTCTGGCTCAGACCAAACTTCTCCCACTAAGTTACTTACAAAAAGATCGCCCTTGTCTTTTTTAGTATGTCTGTAAATAAATAATTTTTGACCATCATTTGAAATAGCTATACTGGCATCATGGTTGGTACCATTGATATTTGTTCCGATAGAAACAGGTTCGCTCCAAATCTCCTCCACTTTATGAGAAATAAAAACGTCTTCAAAATATTGCCCGAATTGAAAATCACTATTCAATGATTCATCCATTAAACCACCTGTTGATTTATTTCCTCTATAGGTGAAAATCAAAACTGATTCATCCGAAGAAATTACAGGTACATATTCATCCTCATTAGTGTTTACAGGAAGCCCAAGGTTGTATATTTTTGCTTCAATAGGATTTTCCATTAATTCTTTTCCATTGTTGCAGTTTTCAATAAGTCTCACAACTTGTTTTTTTCTTTCATTGCTTGGACTTTCCTTAAGGTGTTGGTTCAAAAATAAGATAGCTTCATCAAATTTTAAATTATAATGTAGGGCTGATCCAAGATAAAAAGAAAGGTCTGTAGTGTTTGGCCGGGTTTCATAAACCTGTTTTAAATAATTTTCTGCATTAGCATATTCATCACTTTGTTTTAAATAACAAATGCCAATTTTGTATTTAAGCAATAACTCATCAGGGTATTTTTCCAGTAATTTTTGATATGCATACAAGGCACTGGTATGAGACCCGAATTTAAAAGAATTATCTGCTTCCAATAAAAGACTTTTGTCTTCCTTGCCCTTTATGTTTTTATTTTTTATCGGTGTATTTCCTCCGGCAAAACAAATAACCGAAATTAAAATTAGAGAGCACGAAAGCAATATTCTTAATCTGTTCATTGACTAATATTTAGCTATCAAAGATAATTATATTTTATAAAGTACAAAAAAAATAAATAGTCATTTACCCTGACTTTGCTACAATTGAAAGAATTCCTAAGAATTTTCTCCTAAAATTTATTTGTTTCCAAGCAGTATATTATTGTTTTTAATCGTTTCCAATAAAGCCGGTGCTGGAATAATAAATGCAACTATTTTTCCATGGTGCAATTTAGTTGTTATTTTTGTAAACCTTAATGGATCGAAAAAATGAAAGAAGAAAAAGTAAGGTTTGTTCGTAGTTTGTTTTTTCCAGCTTTTTTTGTGACTTTAATGTGGATGGTAAAAACAATCGAGCATTTAACAGAATTTAGTTTTATGCACCTGGGTATATTTCCAAGAACTGCAAAGGGTTTAGTAGGTGTTTTATTTTCACCCTTCATTCATGGGGATTGGATGCATCTTTTTAATAATTCACTTCCCATTATTATTTTGGGCACTGTTCTTTTTTACTTTTACAGGCCAATTGCCTACAAAGTTTTTTTTCTTATTTTTTTTATTGCCAATATCTGGCTATGGGCTTTAGGCCGTCCGGCTTATCATATTGGAGCTAGTGGAATTGTTTATGGTTTAGCTGCCTTTGTTTTCTTTAGCGGTATTATTAGATGGCATATTCCATTAATGGTATTGTCACTTTTAGTGACTTTTTTATACGGGAGTTTAGTATGGGGAATTTTTCCAATTAGCCATAGAGTTTCTTTTGAAGGACATCTAACTGGCAGTATTGCTGGAATGATTCTGGCTTATATTTACCGAAAAGAAGGCCCTCAAAGAAAAAAATACGAGTGGCAACAAGAAAATGATGAAGAAGATGATATCCCTGATGATGAAAATGCATATTGGCGCAAAATACAGCCTGAAGAGCATAAAAATGAAAACAATACTTCTCCTGGTCAGTCACAGGGTGATGTACATTATCACTATAAACCTTTGGAATAAAAGATTCATTAAATCAAGTTTGAACAATACTTGAACTAAGGAGTGAATTCGAAAGCTCCGAGATCTGGATTTCCACTTCGGATATTGCCATTAATATCAGTAATTAAAACACCAGTTACAAAGGTGGGGGAACCTTTTTCAATTGCAAAAGAATTGGGTTTAAGGCTGAAATCACCTTTGGTAATATCTGTGAATTGTGGATCTTCATTTTTATAAACAAGTGATCCTGAAAGCTCTTTTGCAGTTCTAACCAGTGTGTAATTAAAGCCATAGTTAAAATCAACTCCCTGGCCTATGTCATCAACCAATACTTCATCCTCTAAACTTCCATAAATAATACTGTTGTTAAAATCAGCCTTATATAAAGGTGAGGCATAAACCTGTTGGTTCTGGTCTTTATAATAATTCAATACCATTACGGAAGGTGTTTTTCTTGTTCCTTGATTCCAGTAATTTGCAAAAGTACAATGGTTAAATTCATAATATCCGCCCATTGTAAGCTCTGCTGCATACAATCCACAATTAGATATTACAGTGTTTCCAGCTTGTATTTTATAAAAACGACTAAATATTCCGCTCCTTGACATGTTCTTGATTATTGAATTATTCAGAGTCAATTGATTGCCCATAAAACCTTCGAGAGTCTCGGCCTGAATGCCGATTAATCCGTTTTTAATAATGGCATAATTGAATTCATTGTCAATGCTTCCTTCATTCAACCAAATCCTGTCCCATTGACCTGGAATTTCCTTATAATAAGGTTCAAGCCTGTCTCCTTGAAATACAACGGGTAAATCCTGAGTTCCATTTACCTTTATAGAACCTCCTTTATAAACCCACAATCCTGAATTATTGTGAAAGTGGATTTGGGTACCCTGCTCAATTGTTAGTTTGCATAAAGAGTCTATTACAGCATATCCATAAATTACATGTGGAATATTATTGGTCCAGGTAGTATCGCATACAATTGAAAATGGGGGTAAACCTTGCAAATATGTATCAGGTCTTATATAATGTGCATTTTGTCCCCAAGCTACAAGGTTTACATCCTGTTGGTTTCCATTTGTTTCAAAAAGTATGGAATCAGTAACAATTAATGGACTGTTACTATTTAAAGGATCAACAGTAACTTCAACAAAAAGAAAAATGCTATCCTTGGCTAATATTTCCAGATCTTTAACTGAGGGGCCAGGTATTCCGTCCACGTTAAATCTGTAAGGGGATGCATTTCCATGCCCAAGTCGAATGTTTGAAACAATAACTTTGCTATTGTTGTTGTTATATATTTTCAATTGTTTTGTTGAAGATCCAATGCTGGTGAAAACTGTATCAAAAAGTACAGTATCCATTGAAAAACTTAACTTTGCTGACGGGTCAGTCAATGTTTTATCCCTGCGGCAGGAGCATGTAAACATCACAAGGAGAAACAAAAATAATAAGTATGGGATGATTGATCTCATGAGAATTTAATGGGGCAAAGATAATGTTCGATGTAATACGTTTTTATTGAATTATTATTATAGATGGAATAAATGATAAAAAACTCTTTGTAATAGTAAAAAAATAATTATATATTTGCAGCCCTTTAAAAAAATAATAGGCACAATCCTTTAAAGACAAAATATTAAAATGAAAAAAGGTATACACCCGGAATCATACCGCTTAGTGGTATTCAAAGATTTATCAAACGAATATACGTTTATTACTAAATCAACAGCAATTACAAATGACACCATTACCATGGAAGATGGTAATGAATATCCTTTAATTAAACTGGAAATTTCTCACACTTCCCACCCTTATTATACCGGTAAAATGAAATTGGTTGATACTGCAGGACGTGTTGATAAATTCCGTAGCAGGTATAAAAAATATAAAGAAGAAGAAGGCGAGAAATAATTTCTTGTTTCATTTTAAATCTTTAAATAGCTGCTTCTTTAGGCAGCTATTTTTGTTTACTTTCGGAAAATTATATGCTCTCTTTTAACATGTAATCAATCTATTTTATAAAATAAATTCAGGTTAATGAATATAATTTTATTTGATGACAAATCAGCAGATGATTTGCTCCCATTAACATATACAAGACCTGTTGCAGATATTCGCATAGGAATTCTTACTATCCGCGAAAAATGGGAATTTCTTTTTAATTCCAAAACATCAACAATTACAAGAGATTACCTGCAAAAAAAATTTCCAATGATTATTGGAAAGCAAAATCTGTTAATCAACGCTTCAATAGGTCCTTTACCTGAACATTTTGAAGAAATATTAAAATTGGAAGCATCACAACAACTTATTTATGATGATTGTGTAATTGCTATTCGATTAACAGATGAAGAATTAAGAACCCTTCTTGAGAATGTGAATAAGCCATTTAAAGAATTAATTGAATTGACAGGTTTTCTTAAAATTCGATCTAATTATAAACCCATTAGAATTCAAAATCCCTGGGATATTTTCACTCAAAATGGCCACGCCTTGTATTTGGATTTCCAGGCACTGACAAAAGGGCGTGTATCACAAGTTATTTCTAAAGACAACCAAATTATTGGAGAAGAAAATGTTTTTGTTGAGGAGGGAGCTAAAATTTCTTGTTCAGTTATTAATGCATTATCAGGTCCCGTGTATATTGGGAAAAATGCCGAAATAATGGAAGGAAGTTTGATTCGTGGGCCATTTGCCCTTTGTGAGGAATCAACTTTAAAAATGGGGGCTAAAATTTATGGTCCAACAACCATAGGGCCTCATTCAAAGATAGGAGGAGAGGTTAATAATTCTGTTGTTTTAGGATATTCTAATAAAGCTCACGATGGTTTTCTTGGAAATTCGGTAGTTGGGGAATGGTGCAATCTAGGTGCAGATACCAATACATCCAATCTGAAAAACAATTACAGCCAGGTTCAGGTTTGGAGTCACTCTAAGGAATCAAATATTCACACGGGGCTTCAGTTTTGTGGCTTGTTAATGGGCGATCATTCTAAAACAGGTATTAATACAATGCTTAATACAGGGACTGTGGTAGGAGTGAATGCAAATGTTTTCGGAGCTGATTTCCCCCCTAAATTCATTCCTTCATTTTCATGGGGAGGTGCAAACGGATTAACTGAATTTTCCATTGAAAAGGCCCAGGAAGTGGCCGCAAGGGTTTATGAGAGAAGAAAAATCACTTTTGATATTAATGAACAGGAGATTTTGACCGAAATCTTCAACATTACAAGAGAGCAAAGGAAACTGCACACTTGACATTTTAACATAGTTTTATTCTTGGTACAAGAATTGAAACCCATAGGCTTGTATTTTAATAGCAAGATTTACCATAATTTTTACTCCGGTTTTTACTATAAATGCTGGAAATAAATCATTGATACTGACAAATTGACTGATATGAACGAGTTCGATAATATATTTCATTTTACAAATATGATAGAAGAAGATGCAGAATATATCCCTTTATTAAGTTCGGAGGATGAAGAGCAGATGAATTCGGAAGAAACTCCAGAAACACTTCCTATACTTCCCCTGAGAAACACCGTTTTGTTTCCTGGAGTGGTAATACCTATAACTGTTGCAAGAGATAAATCAATTAAATTGATTAAGGATGCATATAAAGGCGATAGAACCATAGGAGTTGTATCGCAAAAAGACGACACAGTTGAGAATCCATTATTTGAAGATTTAAATTCTGTTGGAACCATTGCAAAAATCATTAAAACTTTACGGATGCCCGATGGTAGTACTACTGCTATTATCCAGGGCAAAAAAAGATTTTTTTTGCAAGAATCCATACAAACTGATCCTTATTTAAAAGCTAAGGTTTCACCTTTTGAAAAAAAGCTTCCCATTCCTAAAGATAAAGAGTTTACTGCCCTTTTCGCCACATTAAAAGATACTGCTTTACAAATAATAAAGCAATCACCTCATATTCCTTCTGATGCAGGTTTTGCACTCAAAAATATTGACAGTCCTTCTTTTTTGATCAATTTCATTTCCTCTAATATGAATGCAATTGTTGCCAATAAGCAAAAAATGCTTGAGGTAGTTGATTTGAGAGAAAGGGCAACAATGGTGCTGAAGTATCTTACTGATGAATTGCAAATGCTTGAATTAAAAAATCAAATACAGTCTAAGGTAAAAGTTGATATTGATAAGCAACAAAGGGAATATTTTCTTCATCAACAAATTAAAACTATCCAGGAAGAATTAGGAGGCAACGGACTTGATGAGGAAATAGATGAAATGCGCAAGATTGCTTCCAAAAAGAAGTGGAGTAAGGAAGTTGCACTAACCTTTAATAAAGAAATTGATAAGCTCCAAAGAATGAATCCTGCTTCTGCAGAATATTCTGTTCAGATCAATTACCTTGAAACTTTACTTGATTTACCCTGGAATGAATTTACTAAGGATAAATTCGATTTGAAAAGAGCAAAAAAAATACTTGATCAGGATCATTATGGCCTGGAAAAAGTGAAGGAAAGAATTCTTGAATACCTTGCTGTTTTGAAATTAAAAGGAGATATGAAATCTCCTATTTTGTGTTTTTATGGTCCTCCTGGAGTGGGTAAAACTTCGCTGGGAAAATCAATTGCTAAAGCACTTGGAAGAAAATATTTGCGCATGTCACTTGGAGGACTTAGGGATGAGGCTGAAATAAGAGGGCATAGGAAAACATACATTGGCGCTATGCCCGGGAGGATAATTCAAAATCTAAAAAAAGTAAAAACTTCCAATCCTGTTTTCGTTCTTGATGAAGTAGATAAAGTAGGAAGAGATTCTCATTCCGATCCTTCCTCTGCCTTGCTAGAGGTGTTGGATCCTGAACAAAACAATAATTTTCATGATAATTTTTTAGAACTGGATTATGACTTATCCAGGATAATGTTTATTGCAACTGCAAATTCACTATCATCTATTCAGCCTGCCCTGCGCGACAGAATGGAAATTATCGAAATTTCAGGTTATTCAACGGAAGAAAAAATTGAAATTGCAAAAAAACACCTTCTCCCTAAACAACTCGAGGAGCATGGTCTTAAAAAAGGTGACCTTGTATTGAGCCTCAACAATTTACAGTTACTTATTGAAGATTATACTGCAGAATCTGGAGTTAGGTTACTGGATAAGGTAATTGCCAAAGTAGTGAGAAACATAGCAAAACATGTTGCTATGGGTGAGAAACCAGCCAATAAGCTAACTGAACTACAACTTAAAAAAATATTAGGCCCTGCTCACTCAAAGGATAAATATGCAGGTAATGATGTAGCAGGGGTTGTTACAGGCCTTGCCTGGACATCAGTTGGTGGCGATATTTTGTTTATTGAAACCAGTTTAAGCAAAGGAAAAGGGAAGCTAACCCTTACAGGAAACCTGGGTGATGTTATGAAGGAATCAGCAATTATTGCTTTGGAATATTTAAAATCACATGCTGCTAAAATCGGTATAAACCAGGATGTGTTTGATAAATGGAATGTTCACATTCACGTTCCTGAAGGAGCTACCCCTAAAGATGGTCCTTCTGCTGGAATTACTATGTTAACTGCATTGGCTTCTGCTTTTACACAAAGAAAAGTAAAGAAAAATTTAGCTATGACAGGTGAAATAACCCTCAGAGGAATTGTTTTGCCCGTAGGTGGAATAAAAGAAAAAATTCTTGCGGCAAAAAGAGCTGGAATTAAAGAAATAATTCTCTCAGAAGCAAATAAAAAAGATATAGAAGAAATTAATCCGAATTACCTTACTGGATTGAAATTTATTTATGTAAAAGAAATGATTGAAGTTGTTCAAAAATCCTTACTTAAAGAAAAAGTAAGAGATGCAGTTTTGATTGAATAGTTATTGTTCCATTACAGGTATTATTTCAAATCAATATAAAACAACCTTAACACTTAAATTATCCTGCATGGAAATAGGTATAACCTATTATTCTGAAATAATTTTCCATTTGAAATTGTTAAATTTCAGATATTTATTTAATTTCACTGAATACTAACCTCAAAAAACACCATGAAAACTAGCTTTCAATTTTTTATAATAACTTCATTAATCATTGCAGGATTCATGAGTAATACAGCTTTTTCTCAAGAATTACGTAATTCAAGTGGAAGTAAAACAGGAAAAATAGAATCAGATGGAACTGTTCGTAATGACAGTGGTTCTAAAATAGGCAAAATCGATTCAGATGGCTCTATTCGTAATTCAAGTGGGAGCAAAATAGGAAAATTAGATTCTGATGGAACTATACGTAATGGAAGTGGTAGTAAAATTGGCAAATTGGATTCAGACGGGACTGTTCGTAATGATAGCGGATCAAAAATAGGATCCATTGAATCAGATGGTACACTTAGAAACGCAAGTGGCAGCAAAATTGGAAGTGCAGGAGGTGTGAAAAAAGAATGGGCAGCAGTTACCTTCTTCTTTTATTAATACTAAATTATTTTTTTTGTTTAAACGATTATTTGTCTAAAACATTAATCCATTATTGCCATTAAATGTGCAAAACAGCTGTTCCCACTTAATTTTGAGAATTAGAGTTTGCACATTTGATGGCTTTTTCTTTTCCTCCTATTCACTATCCTGAATCATTTTACCAGAGTCTAAAGCAATAATTAAGATTATAATAAAAAGGAATGAAATAAATTATAAATCTATAATTATATTCCATAGAAAGGTTTAGTGCAGCTTAAGTTTTAATTTAGATGTAATTCTGCCTTGTTTTTTTAAATCCACAAGTGTTATTTAAGTTTTGAAAACAATATTCAAAGTGAATAAAAAATAGAAAAATTGAAAATACAAACATTACAAAATAGCGAAATAGGTTTACTAAAGGGCCTACAACCAGATGGATGGCAAGATATAATTCCAATTTTTGATTTTTATACCCAGACAGATTTTTGTTTTCCAGTGAAGGTAACTATAAACAATAAAATTGTAGGTATAGGAGCAGGCATTGTTCATAATAATATTGCTTGGTTGGGGCATATTATTGTTCATTCAGATAATAGAAACAAGGGTATTGGAAAACTAATAACCCAATCTTTGATTGAGCTTATGAAAACAAAGCACTGTGAACCAATTTATTTAATAGCCACTGACCTTGGCGCTTCTTTATATGAAAGAATTGGTTTTGAAACAGAAACTGAATATATGTTTTTTAAGGATATTAATAAGAAACCAAATTGGCTGGTATCAAAAAATATCAAACCAATTACCAAGGATTTTCATGAACAAATTTACTTTATAGACAAAATAAATTCAGGGGAAGACAGGATTTTTCATATTCAGAAATACTTTTCCAGGGGCTTTGTATATCTTCATGAAAAGGTTGTTGAAGGTTACTATTTGCCAACTTTTGGAGAAGGTTTAATTATTGCAAATAGACCCACTGCAGGACTTGAACTTATGAAAATGCGATTATTAACAAAAGATAATGCTGCTTTCCCAATTGATAATTTAAATGCAATTGAATTCATGCATCAGCATAATTACCAGGAATTTAAGAGAGCGAAAAGGATGAGATTTGGGTCCAAACAAAATTGGTTCCCTGAAAATATTTACAATAGGATTGCTGGAAATCTTGGTTAATTATTAATGTTAAACCTTAGCCAGTGATTTTCATTAATTAATGTACATCTATTAAATGTATATCAAAAATCAATACACTTGAAGCAGGTATTCCATTTCTTGCCTGATTACCATACCCTAATGCTGATGGTATTAGCAATCTGCCTTTGCCTCCTTTTCTGAAATATGGAACTCCCTCTGTCCATCCCAATATTACCTGGCTTAGATTGAATTTTATTCCTGAGGAATTACTTTGATCAAACACTTTTTCATCAACAAAATATCCTTTATATGCTACTGTAACAGTTGAAGAAGAACTAGGAGAGATTCCTGTACCAATGGAATCAATTATGTAATAAAGTCCACTTTCTGTTTTTGTAGCATTTAAACTGTTTTTTTCCAAATAAGCAATTATTTTTTCATCATCCACTTGAGCTTGTGTTTTTACATTCTTTTTGCAGGCGCAAAAAACAAAAAGGGTCAAAAGAAGAAGTATTATCCGGGCCATGGGTTGATTTTTAATCTGTAATATTGCAAATATAGTTTTTTACAAATTATCCTAACATTCAGATGGTACTATTTATAACAGTATATCAATTAATTTGCAGTTATTATTGAATTTAATTCGCGAGTTGAATAATATACAAAGGGAATAAAAGTAGATTTTGTCTGAGTTCCTTTAATTATTGTTTTTATTGGAAAGTATAAGCAAACTGTCTGTTTTTTCTATGTATTCTTTTTCATAATAAAAAATAGCGCGGCAATGTTCCCCATTTATTTTCCATAATTCTTTTGGTTCAACTGCATCTTCAAATAATTGTTCACTCATTGACATTAAACAAACCTGATCTTCATAACTATGTATTATTAATTTCTGCATATTTTTTATTTCCTTTATTGCTTCAAGAGCGCTATAGGGTGCACGAACAAGCAATTTTGCGAGTGGTTTAATCTTATCTGGAACAAATCTTATTGCAATATTTTTATGCGAAGAAAAGGCTCCTTCAATTATTAGGACATCAATTTTATCCTGGTTTCTTTTGGCTATTTCTACGGCTAAATTCCCTCCCATTGAATGGCCCATAAGTACTATTTTCAAATTTTCAGTTTTGTTGTTATTTACTAAATAATCCAAAAACAATTGACTGTCCTTTAATAAATTCTTGTGCGAAGGTTTTCCTTCAGATTTACCATATCCCTCATAGTCAAAGAGCAGAACATTGTAGCCGTGATCTGCAAATGGTTTAACCCTGTGGATCCAGGTACTAACATTGCCGCCATTGCCATGAAGAAATATGATATTAGCCTTTGCAATCCTTTTAGATGGCCTTAATATTATTCCGTGGAGTTTTTTATTTTTATGGTTTGTTATTTCTACCTCCTCATAATTTATTCCTTGAATTTCAACATAAGGAGTACTTGTAAAATAAAAGAAATGATTGAAAGAGCATGATGAGAGAACAAAGCACCCAATTATTATCAAAAGTATTTTTTTCATAACATTACCGATCTCGTTTACCAAATCAATTCACTTTATATGCCAAGCAGAATATTTTAAATAATATATAGTGATTGCAGAATCCTCAAAAACATTAAAAATGAATGGTTCGCCTGTACTATGAATTAATAAACAATAGAGAATATACTGGATTTATTAAATCAGTTTAATTAGGAATGATACTAAGTATAGAAATTAATGGATATATTGTGGATTCGTTTTCTCAAATAACTTATTGTATTCAACATTTAGTTAAATTTTTCTTGATGTAAACACAATTTTCATTGATTTTTACATATTAATCAAATGGAAATGAACGTTGTTCTTGTTTTGAATGAATAAAAAATCTATTTTAGCCCCTTTTTTAAATTCAAAAACTAAAGTATGAGGTAGTTAAGCCAATAAGATTACTTCGTTTTTTATATTATTCAACAGTACATAAAAGAGATAATAATTTCCAATGATTTCTATAGGTGAACAACAACTGACTATAAGCGATATTTATGCTATTCTTTTTGAAGAACAAAAGATTAAATTGTCGGAAAAAGCATTAAAAAAAGTCAATGAGAGTTATTTGTTTTTAAACGAATTTTCAAAAGGGAAGCTTATTTACGGCATAAACACTGGTTTTGGGCCTATGGCTCAATATAAAATAGCCGACAAGGATTTAAGACAATTACAATATAATCTTATTCGTAGTCACTGCTCTGGTTCTGGAAATTTATTATCTGATGATGATTTAAAATCCACCATGATTGTTCGCCTTGTTTCATTAATGCGTGGATATTCAGGAGTAAATAAGGAATTGGTAGAGCTGCTTCGTGAGCTAATAAACAAAGGAATTTTACCCTGTATATATGAACATGGTGGGGTAGGAGCAAGTGGGGATTTGGTACAACTTGCGCATTTAGCACTTACATTAATTGGGGAGGGAGAAGTAGTATACAATGGGAAAGTTTCTGATGCTGCAAGCGTATACAAAAAAGAAAAGCTTAAACCACTTACAATTCATAAAAGAGAGGGTATAGCGGTTCTTAATGGAACTTCTGCTATGTCTGGAATTGGTGCGATAAATTTAATATATGCCAGAAAATTACTGAATTGGTCAGTTGCCTTTTCAACCATTATAAATGAAATTGTTGAAGCCTTTGATGATCATTTTTCAACAGAACTGAATGGGGTAAAGCATCATGTTGGCCAACAAAAAGTGGCTGCGGCAATGCGTAAGATTGTTGGAAAGAGTAAATTAATTAAAAAACGATCTGATACTTTATATCAAAGTAAAAATATAGAACAGCAGGATATTGTAAAGGAAAAAGTGCAGGAGTATTATTCCCTTAGATGCGTACCTCAAATACTCGGACCTGTTTATGATTCAATTGTTTATGCCGAACAAGTGGTAATGAATGAGGTTAATTCTGTAAATGACAACCCCATAATTGATTGTGAAAATCAGGATGTTTTTCATGGAGGAAATTTTCATGGTGATTATGTTGCCCTTGAAATGGATAAATTAAAGATTGCTGTTACAAAACTTGCGATGCTTTCCGAACGCCAGTTAAATTACTTGCTTAATGATAAACTCAATCAAAAACTACCTCCATTTCTTAATCTTGGTAAACTTGGTTTAAATTATGGTATACAAGGCATGCAGTTTACTGCAACATCTACCACTGCAGAGTGTCAAACACTTTCTATGCCTGCATATATTCACAGTATCCCTAATAATAATGACAACCAGGATGTTGTAAGCATGGGTACCAATGCAGCTTTAATTACCAGGAAGGTAATAGAAAACACTTTTGAGGTTCTTTCCATACACGCTATTGCTGTTGTTCAGGCTGTAGATGGATTAGAATGTTCCAACCGACTTTCCCCTTTTTCAAAGAAAATCTACAATGAAATAAGAAAAATATGCCCTGTAATTCTTGAAGACAGACCAATGTACAAGGACATTAAAAAAGTCAGGGAGTATTTGAAAAAGGAAAAAATCAATATAGTATAAATTCAAATTTACAAAAGTGAAATACGCATTAGTTACAGGAGGATCAAGAGGAATAGGCAGGGCAGTATGTATAAGACTTGCTCAAATGCAATTCAATATTTTATTGAATTATAAAAGCAACGACACCGAGGCTGAAAAAACAAAACAAATGATTGAGTCACAAGGTGTGGTGTGCGAACTGCTGAAATTTGATGTTTCCAGTAAGCAACAAGCAGATGATGTGCTTGCAGGATGGATTGAAAACAATAAGGATAAGATTATTGAAGTTCTTGTTAACAATGCTGGAGTAAGAGAAGATAATTTACTGATGTGGATGACAGAAGCTCAGTGGAAGAATGTGATTTCTACCAGCCTTGACTCATTTTTTTATGTTACAAGACATGTGGTAAATCAAATGCTCGTGAAAAAATATGGCAGAATAATTAATATGGTCTCGCTTTCCGGATTAAAAGGATTGCCAGGACAAACAAATTATTCAGCTGCTAAAGCAGGTTTAATTGGGGCTACCAAAGCCCTTGCACAAGAAGTGGCCAGAAGGGGAGTTACTGTAAATGCACTTGCACCAGGTTTTATTGAAACTGAAATGACTGCAGATCTGGATGAAAAACAGTTATCAGCCTTGGTTCCTATGAAAAGATTTGGTAAGGCTGAGGAAGTAGCAGAGGCAGTTGCCTTTTTCGCATCTCCTGGTTCATCCTACATTACAGGTGAGGTATTAAATATTAATGGTGGCCTTTATTCATAATTAATTTAAACAAGAGATAAAAAAGTAAATTTAATTGTCATGAAAAGAGTAGTGATAACAGGTATGGGAATATATTCCTGCATCGGAAAAGATATGGAGCAGGTAAGAGATTCCTTATTTAATGGAAAATCTGGGATTATACTTGATCAATCCAGAAAGGAATTTGGTTATCGTTCAGGACTTACTGGCCTTGTTGAAAGGCCTCCTCTAAAGGGAGTATTGGACAGAAGAGCCAGGATAATGTTACCAGAACAAGGAGAATTTGCATATATAGCTACCTTGGAGGCATTAAAAAACGCAGGTTTAGATCAAACATATCTTGATGAGAATGAGGTTGGAATCATTTATGGGAATGATAGTTCCGCAAAGCCTGTTATGGAAGCCATTGATATAATACGGGAAAAAAAAGACACTATGCTTGTTGGTAGTGGTTCTGTTTTTCAAACGATGAATTCAACCGTAACAATGAATCTTTCTACAATATTCAGGCTTAGGGGGATTAATTACACTATTAGCGCTGCTTGCGCAAGCGGCTCTCATGCCATTGGTACGGGTTATAATTTTATTCGTACAGGCCAGCAGGATATGATTGTTTGTGGGGGTGCTCAGGAAGTAAATATTTATTCAATGGGAAATTTTGATGCCCTGTCTGCTTTTTCCATAAGAGAACATGAACCTACAAAAGCTTCTCGTCCTTTTGATAGAGCAAGAGATGGTTTAGTTCCTAGCGGAGGTGCTGCTACTGTTATTTTGGAAAGCCTTGAATCGGCTCTTAAAAGAGGGGCAAACATATTAGGAGAAGTAATAGGCTATGGATTTTCATCTAATGGCGGGCATATTTCCAATCCTACTGTAGATGGGCCTGTGAAAGCTTTGGCAATGTCCATGAAGGATTCTGGTATTACTGCTGATCAAATAGATTATATTAATGCCCATGCAACATCAACCCCTGTGGGTGATTCGAGTGAAGCAAAAGCAATTGATGCAGTATTTAATCAATCAAGACCTCCAGTAAGTTCTACAAAATCAATGACCGGGCATGAATGCTGGATGGCAGGGGCAAGCGAAATTGTTTACTCAATGATTATGATGAAAGAAGGTTTCATTGCTCCTAATATCAATTTTGAAAATCCTGATGAAGATTCTGCGCGTTTAAATATTATTGATAAAACTTTGGATAAAAATATTAATGTATTTTTGTCCAATTCGTTCGGATTTGGCGGGACAAACTCCTCGCTTATTATTAAAAAATGGGAAAAGATATAAAAAATGGAAAAAAAAGAAATCATAGAAAAAATCAATAGTTTTTTGGTTGAAGAATTTGAAGTAGAGTATGAAAAAATTAGTCCAGAGGCAAACTTACGGGAGACCCTTGAACTGGATAGCCTGGATTATATCGATTTAGTTGTTGTTATTGAAAGTAACTTTGGATTTAAAGTACAAGCAGAAGATTTTACAGGCATTCAGACCTTTGAAAATTTCTACGATTATGTGTTATCCAAAGTTGAGCAAAAAGAATCAATATAATGCCTCAATGGCAGGGGAAATCCAAGGGAGGATCTGCTGGATACAAATTTTTTGTATTCCTGATTAAAACATTTGGAATAAGTTTTTCTTATTTTTTTCTGCGCTTTGTAACACTTTATTATTTTTTCTTTTCGGCAGAAACTTCAAGGCATATACTTGATTTTTACCAAAACAAATTGAAGTTTAGCTGGTTCAGATCGAGGATTAAGCTTTATCAGAATTATTACATGCTTGGTCAAACCTTAATTGATAAAATAGCGGTGATGGCCAAAATCCCAACCAATTTTAGTTTTGATTTTGATGGCGAGCATAACCTGCGCGAGATGGTTTCTTTGAAAAAAGGAGGATTGTTACTTAGCGGGCATGCAGGAAATTGGGAGGCCGCAGGCCACTTATTACAAAGGCTCAATACCAGAATTAACATTGTAATGTATGATGGGGAGGACGCCCAAATCAAAAAATATATGGATGAGGTTACCGGCCAAAAAACATTCCAGATTATTTTTGTAAAAGAGGACCTTTCCCATATTTATAAAATCAATCAGGCCTTGGCCTCCAATGAACTTGTATGTATTCATGCTGACAGGTTTTTGCCGGAGAATAAAACCCTCTCCACCGAATTTTTTGGGAGTTTAGCTCGTTTTCCCGAAGGTCCCTTCCTTTTAGCCCTTAAACTTAAGGTGCCTATTGTTTATGTTTATGCTTTTAAGGAAAGTAATTCTCATTATCATTTTTATTCTACAAAAATAAAGTATTTTTACCAGCACAATGGCGATTCAATTCAAAGCGTATTGAATGATTTTGCCTTAGATTTTCAGGGAATGGTAAAAAAGTATCCTGAACAATGGTTTAACTATTATGACTTTTGGCAACAATAAATATGCTGGCTTCTGGTATTGAAATTTTAGAATTTATCCCCCAACGTTCACCTATGGTAATGATAGATAAACTGTTGTTTTCTAATAATGAAAAAACAGTTTCAGGACTTTCCATTGATGAGGATTGTATTTTCTGCGAAAACGGTCATTTATCTGAAAGCGGATTGGTTGAAAATATTGCTCAAACCGCTGCTGCTGGCGTTGGTTATCTTTGCAAAATGGAGAATAAAAAAGTTCCAATTGGCTTTATAGCTTCCATAAAAAATTTAAATGTTTTCCATCTCCCACATGCAAAAGATGAATTAAGAACAGAGGTTACAATTATTAACGAAGTAATGGATGTTACAATCATTAATGGTACAGTACATTGTAAGGAAATACTAATGGCTGAATGTGAAATGAGGATATTTATTAAACCTGATTGAAAAAATAGTATGATGAATTTTTTTCCATGTAACTTTTTTATCCTTGTACTTTTTGCTACGTTTTCAAATTCATTGGAGGCGCAAACCATCAAGGATATATTTTTACCTGAAACCCCAATAACATACCATGGAATAGATTTTTCAGAAACAAGGTATTTTGGTGAAGCAGGAACTGTTAGTAGTAGTGAAATGAAGATACTGACCAATAAAATCAATTTGTTGATTGTTTCCGAACCTGCAAAATTTAACCTTCTGAAAACTTTTTCTAAAAACAGGATTAACAATAATCTTACCTTAACGATTAAAATTAATGAGGAGCTTGATGAGGACAAAATTATCACCTATAATTACGCTGATTGTTCAAGACTAACACCACAGATTATTCAGTCCATGGTTTACAAATACAACTTTGATAATCCCACTGGCGTTGGTCTGGTTTTTATTATGGAAGGAATGAATAAAAGCATAGAACAAGCTTCAATTTGGGTTACTTTTTTTAACATGTTTGACAATACTGTGCTGTTAACTCAAAGGGTAAGCGGTAAGGCCTCTGGTATCTCATTTAGAAATCATTGGAGTAATTCGGTTCATAATATTTTTATAAAAATATACACCAGGGAATATAAAATGTGGAAAAAGGCTTATGGGCCTTCAAAAAAATAATACTATGTTATCTGAAATAACCGAGATTAAGGTAAGGTTTAATGAGGTAGATCCTTTGGGGATTACCTGGCATGGCCATTATTTGAGGTATTTTGAGGATGGACGTGAGGCATTTGGTGCTAAATATGGCTTAGGATATCTTGAAATGTACAAACTTGGTTTTGTTGTTCCAATTGTGAATATAAATTGCAATTATAAAAAATCACTACAATATGGGGATAAGGCAATTATTGAAACAACTTTTATTGATAATCCCGCTGCAAAGATAATTTTTGAATATAAAATTTACAATCCTGAAACACTTGAAATTATTTCTGTTGGAAAATCTGTCCAGGTTTTTTTAGATATTCATACAAAGCAATTACAGATTAAAACTCCAGAGTTTTTTGAAAATTGGAAAATCAATAACAATTTAATTTAATCGATTAAAGTAATGCAAAAGGTTTTTGTTGAGTCTCACAATATTTTATCTCCATTGGGAAACACAACACTTGAAAATTTTATTCAGGTTCAAAATGGTCATTCAGGTGTAAAACTTCACCATAGAAAGGATTTGCATGATGAAGGAATTTGGGCTTCTATTATTGGAGCGGGTCAATTTGAAGAAATAACTAAGGGTATCATTAATTGCAACAATTTCACTCGTTTTGAAAAGCTTTTAATAGCCTCCATAAATAATGCTTTAATAACTTCTTCTGTTGATTTATCCAGTAATGAAACTATTTTTATATTTTCAACCACAAAAGGAAGCATTGAATTGCTAGAAAAACAAGATGCTTCACCAGAACTTTATGAAAGGATGAGTTTACATAATTCCTGTTCACTGGTTTCAAATTATTTTAAAAATGAAAATAAACCAGTTATAATTTCGAATGCATGTGTATCTGGTGTCACTGCAATTTTATATGCAAGGCGAGTATTGGCTTCTGGAAGCTTTAAAAATGCTGTTATTGTTGGGGCTGATACCTTTAGTAAATTTGTATTTTCAGGATTTCTTTCTTTTCAAGCATTAAGTCAAGGAAGGTGTAGCCCATTTTCAAATAACAGGGATGGTATTAATTTAGGGGAAGCTGCAGCCACAATTATTATTACTACACAAGCTGAATACGTAGCACAAGGTGTAAAAATGGAAGTTCTCAATGGAGCTATAAGTAATGATTCCAATCATATTTCAGGTCCTTCAAGAACTGGTCAGGAGTTAAGCACTGCAATTGATAAGGCAATTCAATTATCAGGAATATCTGCTAAGGATATTGGTTTTATTTCAGCTCATGGAACTGCAACCTTGTTCAATGATGAAATGGAAGCCAAGGCTTTTAATTTATCCGGCCTGCAAAATACTCCTGTTAATAGTCTTAAGGGATATTTTGGACATACCCTGGGAGCAGCAGGTTTAGTTGAATCAATTATTAGTATTTTATCTTTAAAGCAAGGAATTGTAATTCCAACAGCTGGGTTTTCAGAATTGGGAGTTTCCCCTCCTATTAATGTGTGTAACAATAAAATTAATAATACAATGCGTTACTTCTTAAAAACTGCTTCCGGTTTTGGTGGTTGTAATGCTACTTTAGTTTTTTCTAAATCATAAATAAATACAAAAAAAATGAAATTTTTTAATAGTGATAATCGTACAGCTCTTGAAGCAATTGAATATGCTCAACACATCGCTTTTGCCCCTATTGTTTTCCAGGCTTCAATAGCACTAAGGGATTTGGGGATATTAACAATTATTGAAAAACAAGGAAAAGATGGAATAACAACTGAACAGGTTGTTGAGCTATCAGGACTAAAGCCTTACGGTGTAAGAGTTTTACTTGAGGCTGGTCTTGGAATCGGACTATTAACCATCGATGATAATTACAATTATTTTTTAACTAAAACCGGTTATTTCATTTTACAGGATGAAATGACAAAGGTGAATATGGACTTTGTTCAGGATATTTGTTACAAAGGGATGTTTGATTTAACTGGTTCAATTCAAACCGGCAAGCCCGAAGGACTAAAAACATTAGGTCCTTGGCCAACGGTTTATGAAGGACTTTCTGTTTTGCCTGAGAAAGAACAAAAAAGCTGGTTTAATTTCGATCATTACTATTCCAGTGATTCTTTTCCTCTTGTTCTACCACATGTATTTAAGGATAGCCCTAAAAAATTACTCGACATTGGTGGAAATACTGGTAAATGGTCACTTCAATGTGCGAAATACAATGAGCAGGTTCAAGTAACAATTGCAGATCTACCAGGACAGTTGAAAATGGCTCAGGCCAATATCGAAAGCCAGGGCCTTTCCTCCAGAGTTGGTTTTCATGAAATTAATATCCTTGATAAAAACGCTAAACTTCCTAAAGGTTTCGATGTTATCTGGATGAGCCAGTTTCTAGATTGTTTTTCCGAGGAAGAAATAATTTCTATTCTGGAAAGATGCTTTGAAGCTCTTGATGAAAACGGACAAGTATTTATTTTGGAGCCTTTCTGGGATAGGCAGAAGTATAAAGTTTCTGCATTTTGTCTTCAGATGACTTCCTTGTATTTTACCAATATAGCCAATGGGAATAGTCAAATGTATCATTCAGGTCTTTTTATAAAACTTGTTGAAAAAGCAGGATTCCATGTAATTGAGAAAATTGACAATATTGGAGTTAGTCACTCTTTGTTAAAATGCAGTAAGAAAAAATAAATTGATATTTTTAAAAAATTAGTAAAGAAAGCCCATTGTACTATAAGTATATATGGGTTTTACTTCATTTTTTTATTAAGCATTTATAGTGCAATTAAACTGAATTTTACCTGTATCTTTTTTAAGCCGGAAATCCTAGCTAATGAAAAATCTTTACACTTCTGATCTTGCCAATTCAAGCTATGATGCTATTGTTATAGGTTCGGGAATGGGAGGACTTACAACAGCTGTTTTTCTTGCCAAGTCAGGCAAAAAAGTTCTGGTTCTTGAAAAGCATTATGTTCCCGGAGGTTTTACCCATACATTTAAGCGGAAAAATTTTGTGTGGGATGTAGGTGTTCACTATGTTGGGCAGGTTAACCTAAAGGATGCATTATTACGTAAGGCTTTTGATTATATTAGTGAGGGAAAATTAAAATGGTCTGATATGGGCGAAATATACGATCAGGCTATTATTGAAGGGGATGTATATAATTTTAAAACCGGGGTTGAAAATCAAATCAATCAAATGATTGAATATTTTCCAGGGGAAGAAAAAGCCATTCGATCCTATTATGAATTGCTTCAAAAAATAAGTGGTAATTCAATCATGTTTTTTTCTGAACGCACTATGCCTGATTGGCTTAGTAGAACACTTGGATATTTTCTGCGCAAGGGATTTTATAAATATTCCAATCAAACCACATATGAAGTAATAAGCAAGCTAACTAAAAATCAAAAATTAATTGCAGTATTATGCGCCCAATGTGGTAATTATGGTTTGCCGCCTAAAAAAAGTAGTTTTGCAATACATGCAATGATTGTTGAACATTTTTTAGAAGGAGGAAATTATCCTACAGGTGGTTCTTCAAGCATACATAAAAGCCTTACTGATGTTATTGAATCACATGGTGGTAAGGTTGCCATAAAAGCAGCTGTGAAAAATATAATTATTAAAAATAATAAAGCCGTTGGGGTTGAAATGGAAAACGGGGATAGAATTCATGGCTTAAAAATTATAAGCAATGCAGGGGCGCATAACACCTTCAATAAATTAATACCAGTAGAATTACAAAAAACTGAAAACACAAAAGCATTAAACAAAATAAAGCCTTCGGTTTCCCATGTTTGTATTTATGTTGGATTAAATGCAAGTGACAAGGAATTAAAGCTACCCAAACACAATATCTGGTTATACGATAGTTATTACTTGGATGAAAAATTTCAGAAGCATCTGGATGGTGAAAATATAAAATCTCCCCTGGCTTATATTTCATTTCCATCTGCTAAAGATGCGGATTGGGAAAACAAGCATCCTGGAACATCCACCATCCAGGTTATAGGCTCATTTCCCTATGATGGAGTAAAATTTTGGGAAGATAAAAAATGGCAAAAACGTGGCCAGGATTACCATGCATTGAAGGAAGAAATAAAAAGCCATCTTCTTGAAAAGTTATATCAGGTATTGCCGCAAGTAAATGGCAAGGTTGAAATTTGTGAATTATCCACACCACTTTCAACAAAACATTTTAGTAATTACAAAAGGGGTGAAATTTATGGGTTGGAACATTCTCCTGAAAGATTTAAATTAGTGCAATTAAGACCCAAAACCAATTATAAAAACCTATATCTTACAGGTCAGGATATTGTCTGTGTTGGTGTTGGCGCTGCTCTTTTCTCTGGAATTATTACAGCGGTTTCAATTTTAAACAGGAATTTATTGTGGAGAATTATACGTTATAAAGTGCCACAAACAGAATGAAAAAATAGATTCTGTAAAATGTAATAAATCTTTAATAGAGTGGCATTTAAAGAAATAATAAGCCTAATTAATTCACCTAAAATAAAATCCCCTAGATTACTGGAATTAATTTATGAAATAGCCATGCACACCGTTCACAAACGCTAATGAATATATCAAGGCTCCAGATAAATCGGGATGACAATTAAAAAAACACATATAAAATAGCCATGCACAAAGGTGAACAACAGAAATGAATTTAACCTGGCCCCTGTTGAATGGAATGACAATTAAAATACGAATGCTTAGTATTCATGGTTCTATGGAGGAACATTAACAAACGATTTAACTTATTATACAGATGAAAAAAGTATTGGTCATTTATTATACTCAATCTGGTCAATTAAATAAAGCATTAAAGGCAACGCTAAAACCATTGGAAGACATTGCCAAAGTTCAATTGTATTATGAACAACTGAAACCGAAAATTCCATTCCCTTTCCCTTGGAGTTACATGGAGTTTTTTGATGCTTTTCCTGAAACGGTTCAAGGAGTTCCATGTGAGCTGGAATCTTTTGAATTTAATCCTGAAGAAGATTTCGATTTAGTTATTATTGCCTATCAGCCTTGGTTTTTATCTATTAGTAGACCTGTGAATTCTTTTTTACAAACTCCTCAAGCAAAAATAGTACTTAAAAACAAACCCGTTGTAACAGTTATAGCCTGCAGAAATATGTGGCTAAACGCTCAACAAAAAATGAAAATTAATTTAAAAAAACTTGAGGCTAATTTAGTGGGTAATATCACTTTTGTAGACAAAGCTTCAAACTTGGTTAGTCTTATTACTGTTCTGGCTTTTGCTTTGGGAGGTGTTAAAGATAAATTCTTAGGTGTTTTCCCTAAATATGGGGTTTCAGATAAGGATCTTGATTTGTTAGCTGGAATTTTTGGTGAAATTATCCTGAAAAACCTCAAAAGTGGCGATTATTCAAAGCAACAACAGGAATTGATTAACCAGGGAGCAATTAATATAAAATCAAATTTAATGCTCATGGAGGGAAGGGGAAGTGTGCTTTTTCCGCTTTATGCAAATTTCATTTCCAAAAAAGGAGCCTCTAATAGCAGGGAACGAAGGACACGTGTTCGTATTTTCGGAATTGTATTACCCACAGCAATTTTGATTCTTTCTCCTATTATTACTATAGTTTCAAGACTAGCTCCGGTTTTATTTCCTAAAAAAATAAAAAAAGAAATTGAGCGCCATTCTTTGATTCACTAGTAATTTCTTCTGTATAGGAAGTTAAAATCCCCATTATTAGTAATAAATTTGAAGTTTTTTATATATTCCTTATCTACGTAATAAAAGAAACTATTATCTTTACCCATACCCATAAGAGTTTAATCCATAATGCAGAATTTAGCATTATAAAGCAAACCTATTTTAATTCATGAATAAGTCAGTCTATATTAACCGCATTTCCAAATTTTTACCTGGTAATCCTGTCAGTAACGATGAAATGGAGCAATATCTTGGATTTGTTGGAGGAGATTTCAAATCCAGATCAAAACCAATTATTCTAAGGAATAATAAAATAACAAATCGCTACTATGCTCTTGATAAACAGGGCAAAAGCACATATAGCAATGCTCAACTTTCTTATGAGGCAATTAAAGGTTTAGTAACAAATGATTTTAAGTTAGACGATATTCAACTCTTAACATGTGGAACCACAACCCCTGATCAACTTTTGCCTTCACATGCATCTATGGTTCACGGGCAATTAAAATCAAAGCCTATAGAGGCCATTTCCTTTGCAGGTTCATGTTGTGCAGGAATGAATGCCTTAAAGTATGCCTACATGTCTGTATTAACGGGCTATACAACAAATGCTGTTACAACGGGTTCCGAGAAACTCTCACAATGGATGGTGGCAAATAATTTTTCTGAAGAAGCTTCAAAATTAAAGCAGGTGGAAGAGAGGCCCATATTGGCTTTTGAAAAAGAATTTTTACGTTGGATGCTTTCCGATGGTGCAGCGGCTGTTTTAATTTCAGATAAGCCAAATAGTGATGAGCTTTCCTTGAAAATAGAATGGATTGAAATAGTTTCTTTTGCAAATGAAGTGGAAACTTGTATGTATGCTGGAGGAGAAAAAACTGAAGATGGAGAAATTAAAGGCTGGGCCACTTTTGAGCAGAAAGAATGGCTGCCAAAATCCCTTTTCTCCTTACGTCAAGATACAAGACTTCTCGAAACTCATATCGCCCAATTAGGTACAAGAAAATACATAGAGTTATTTAAAAAACACAATGTTGATCCCCAAAGTATAGACTGGTTGTTACCTCACATTTCATCAGAGTTTTTTCGTTCAAAAGTAGATGATGAAATGAAAAAATTTGGTGTTCAACTTCCACAAGAAAAATGGTTTATAAATCTTACACGAGTTGGTAATATTGGAGCTGCGGCCATATTTGTTACTTTAGCAGAATTGATGAGTTCTGGGAAACTCAAAAAAGGACAGAAAATAGTACTTACTGTTCCTGAAAGTGCTCGTTTTTCATATGCCAATGCTTTGCTTACTGTTTGCTAATTCAGTAAAAAAATATCCATAGTTTTGATTTAAATTCAGTCTAAGATTTAACTTATAATGGAAAAAGATAAAGTCCCTCAGGATGATTCAAATGTGTTGGAAGGCAAATTAAAAGTATTAAAATATGCTGTTGACGAAAACGGGAAATATACCCAAGTCCCTACAGTAGGCTGGGAGCCTGAAAACATTGTATTATCGCAGGCTTGGGAAGAAATTAATGAAAAAGTAGAAAGTGTTCGAAAACGTGTTCTTGCTAATGAATTAAGCCCCATTGCATATTACATGGAAAAGCAAATGTTGGATATAAAAATGCTTGCTCAATATGTCGGGTATTTTGGGTTTCGTGTAAAAATGCATTTGAAACCTGCTAATTTTAAACGATTGTCTGAAAATCAATTGGACAAATATGCAAATGCTTTTCAAATTACTAAGGAACAACTTTTAAATATTGATTAATGCTCTTTTCCCTCGGTGCATTCTATTGAATTCAGATTAAAAAATTTAACAAAAAAAAATTGAATATAAATTTTATACATAATCAATCAGCTCATTGCGAAAGTGGCGTGGCCTCTAATTTATTGGCTCATCACGGATTGAAATTGAGTGAAGCAATGATATTTGGTATTGGTTCTGGATTGTTTTTCGGGCATATTCCATTTTTAAAAGTGAATGGAATACCAGGCACAACCTATCGTATATTACCAGGAATGATTTTTAAACGCACCTGTAAGCGTTTAGGAATTCAAATGAAAAGACAGACATTCAGAAATGAAGCAAAAGCAATGGATGAGTTGGATAAAGTGTTGGAAAAAGGAATGCCAGTAGGTCTTTTAACCAGTGTTTATTATTTGCCCTATTTGCCTTCCGCATTGCGTTTTCACTTTAATGCTCACAATATTGTAGTATATGGAAAAAGCAATGGGAATTATTTAGTGAGTGATCCGGTTATGGAAACAGTTTCTGAAATTTCATCAAAAGATTTACAACGTGCACGTTTTGCAAAAGGCGCTTTGGCGCCCAATGGCAAAATGTATTATCCTATTCATGTGCCTCAAAATATTGATTTACGCAAACCAATTATTGATGGAATTATTAAAACATCAAGTGATATGACCACTATTCCTGTTCCACTTTTCGGTGTGAAGGGGGAGAGGTTTCTTGCAAAAAAAATTCGTCAGTATCCAAAAAATCTGGATAAGCGTAAAGCTGCACTTTATTTGGGAAATATAGTGCGGATGCAAGAAGAAATTGGTACTGGTGGAGCTGGATTTCGTTTTATTTTCGCAGCATTTTTACAAGAAGCCTCAGTTATCTTAAATCAGGAATGGTTAATGGAGGTTTCAAAAGAAGTAACTCAAACAGGTGATTGCTGGCGTAATTTTGCTTACAATGCTGCCCGTATCTGCAAAGATCGTGCTATTACAGGAGAAAACTACGATAAACTTGCTGATATTATTATGGATTGTGCTTTTCGTGAAGAGCAGATTTTTAATAAACTTAAAAAAATCACCTTGTAATGACCACAAACAGTGCAATTCAAGTCAGCCATTTAGTAAAAATCTATAAAGGAGTGCATACTCCGGCCGTTGATGATATTTCCTTTACTATTGAAAAAGGATTGATATGGGGGCTTTTAGGGCCAAATGGAGCAGGTAAAACTACTACTTTATCTATTCTTTGTGGCTTACTTAAACAATCAGAGGGAGAAGTTTTAATTAATGGTTTACATTATGGAAATCATAAGAACCAGATTAAACACATGATAAGTATTGTTCCACAGGAAATTGCACTTTATCCTACCCTTACTGCATTTGAAAATCTTAGGTATATTGGCAATATGTATGGGTTAAAAGGGAATGCTTTAAAACATCGAATTTCAGAATGCCTAAATATTTTTGGTTTAGAACAAAGTATAAATAAACAGGTAGGAACCTTTTCAGGCGGCATGAAACGCAGGATTAATTTAATAGCAGGAATTCTAAATCAACCACAAATTTTATTTTTAGATGAACCTACCGTTGGAATTGATGTTCAGTCACGTAATATTATTACCGAGTATTTATTAAACATGAACAAACAGGGAACAACTATTGTTTATACCTCACATCTAATGGAAGAGGCAGAAAACCTTTGTTCACATATTGCTATAATTGACCAGGGAAAGATAATTTCTACAGGGAATCCTAAAGATTTAATTCAACAAAACAAGAGTAAAAATTTGGAAGATTTGTTTTTAAAACTAACGGGGAGAAAATTAAGAGATTAATGCTTAGATTATTTTCAACCATAAGAAAGGAATTACTCATACTCATAAGGGATAGGAGTGGGCTTGCCATAATGTTTTTAATGCCCATGACTCTTGTTACTATTATGGCACTAATACAGGATGGCCCTTTTCGGGACTACCAGGAATTTAAAATACCCTTGTTGTTAGTAAATAATGATAGTGGAAGCTTGGGTAAAAAAATTGAGGACGGTTTAATAAATTCAAAAATATTTGAAGTAAGTAATTCCACCAAATCAGAAAAAGAAACTAGACAGGATATTGCCGAAGGAAAATATGACATAGGTATTATTATTCCTAACAATGCCACAGATCAATTGAATGAAAGAGTTGAACGTTTTGTTGCTGAAACCTTGAATTCTGTTGGTATTTCTGACACATTGGAAAAGGAAAATAATAATTCTGAAATTAATTCGGATATCCTTGTTTATTTCGCCCCTACAATAAAAAAGTCATTTAAGAATGCTGTTTTAAGTTCAATTAAACAAGTTTCATCAAAACTGGAGACACAAACCCTTTTGGATTTTTTTCAATCATCCTTAAGAGAATCAACTGGAGAATTGCCTGATGTAAAAAATGAAATTGGTGATTTTGTTAATTTCAGAGAATATGATGCCACTGAATATAGCGGAGATAAAATGGAATTGAATTCTGTACAACACAATGTACCAGCGTGGACCTTATTTGGTATGTTTTTTATTGTAATAACCCTTGCTGGAAGCATTATCAAAGAAAGGGAAGATGGAAGTTATCTTCGAATACTCACTATGCCTGGATCTTATGTTACCGTTATGGCAGGAAAGGTTGTTGCCTTTCTTTTGGTTTGTTTGATACAGTGCATGCTCATGCTTTTGGTGGGAATTTATTTAATGCCAATTCTGGGATTGCCTGAATTGGTAATAGGATCTAGTATTGCAGCCATTTTGCTTGTTGCCTTATGCAGTGCATTGGCCGCTACAGGATATGGGGTTATGATTGGAACTTTTTTTAACACTCACCAACAGTCTTCAACATTTGGTGCTGTTTCAGTAGTTATACTGGCTGCATTAGGTGGTATTTGGGTGCCAGTATATGTAATGCCGGAGACCATTAAAATCCTTGCTGAATTCTCCCCTCTTTACTGGGGTTTAAGCGCTTTTCATGATGTCTTTCTTCAAAATGGAACTGTTGAAACTATTCTGCCTTATGCATACAAATTATTGCTTTTCTTCCTATTTACCATTAGTATTGCATATTTGTTTAATAAAGTAAAATCAAATTAAATTAAATAGATAAGTAGAAAGCATTTGTACCAAATTAAATTTATAGTTAAGCATTTATACGCCTTATTTTTAAATCAGATTCAGAAGAATTTTAAGTAGATAAACTTCAAGAAAAAAAAATTAATAGTATAATCATGGAAGCATTAATTGAGCAATTGAAAATAGAAATAATAGAGCAACTTAATTTAGTTGACATAAAAAAAGAAGACATCACTCCCGACACTCCTCTTTTTGGAATAGGACTTGGCCTGGATTCAATTGATTCATTAGAATTAAGCGTGTTATTGGAAAGAAAATACGGGGTTAAAATCACAAATTCACAAGAGGGTAAAAAGGTTTTCCAATCCCTTCGTACCATGGCTGAGTTTATTCAGTCAAAAAAATAATTCTCCAAGCCCCAGCACATGAGTGAAAAAGTATATGTTACGGGTGTGGGGATTATTTCAGCTATTGGAAATAACATTGCTGAAACATTAAAATCACTAAAAGATCAAAGATCGGGAATTGGTAATTTAAGCTATGTAAATAGCAGACATAAAGATCAACTTTCTGTAGGTGAAGTAAAAAATTCGAATGAGCAGCTAATGCAGCTTAAGGGTTTACAAAAAGGAAGAAAACAAACTCGTACCTCCTTGCTTGGTATCCATGCAGCCAGGGAAGCGCTTATAAGTGCGGGGATTGATAATATTAAGGAATTCCGAACAGGAATAATTTCAGCCACAAGTGTTGGTGGAATGGGTATTGTGGAAAATCATTATAAGGACTATTTCGATATTCAGAAAAAAGGAGAATTCCTGGAGTATATTCCTACCCTTGATTGTGGTGATAGTACCGAAAGAATTGCTGATGACCTTGGAATTAAAGATTATATTTCAACCATAAGTACAGCTTGTTCATCCTCCGCTAATTCAATTATGTTTGGTGCACGTTTAATAAAAATGGGTTTGCTGGACCGCGTGGTAGTAGGAGGAACTGACTCCCTTTCGCGTTATACTATTAATGGTTTTTTGAGTTTAAAGATTTTGGATAAGGATCCCTGCAAACCTTTTGATGGCTTGCGTAAAGGCCTGAATTTAGGAGAAGGTGCTGGTTTTATTGTTTTGGAATCAGAAAAATCAGCAAAGAAAAAAGAAATACTTTGTGAATTATCTGGTTATGGTAATTCAAATGATGCATTCCACCAGACAGCCTCCTCTCCAGATGGAGCTGGAGCATTTCTTGCAATGCAAAAATCCTTTCAGGTTAGCGGGTTAAGTCCAAACAAAATTGATTATATAAATGCTCATGGAACAGGTACGGAAGTAAATGATCTATCTGAAGGACTGGCTATTGAACGAATCTTTGGTAATAATGTGCCTCCTGTTAGCTCCACAAAAGCATTTACCGGACATACACTGGCAGCAGCAGGCGGAATTGAGGCCGTTTTATCTGTTTTAGCAATTAAATACAACACCATTTATCCCAATTTAAATCATAGTAACAACATGCCTGAACTTTGTTTTACACCTGAAAAATCTTTCCTTACCAATAAGTCTGTAAATCATGTTCTGTCTAATTCTTTTGGATTTGGAGGTAACACCTCTTCCTTAATTTTTTCAAAGCTATAAGTTATGGAAGCTTTTATTCGAGGTACAGGAATTATCTCACCCCAAAATACCTTTAATACAGCTAATTTTCTTTTAAACCCAGTTGAAACAGAAAGCAACTTTTTGCATTGTATTGAACCCTCTTACCTGGAATTTTTAAATCCTGTTATGGCTCGTAGAATGGGAAGAATCATAAAAATGGGTATTGCCGCAGCAAGTATTTGCCTGAAAGATGCTAAGTTAGAAATGCCAGATGCAATTATCACTGGAACGGCTTTAGGTTGTCTTGGGGATACTGAGAAATTTTTAACTGCCATTATTGAGGATGATGAACTGTTTTTAACCCCAACATCCTTTATTCAATCCATACAAAATACTGTAAGTGCCCAAATTGCGCTACAGTTAAAATGCATGAATTACAATTTCACTTATGTTCATAAGGGATTCTCTTTTGAAAGTGCGGTTTTAGATGCTATGATGCTTATTGCTGAGGGTAATGCAAACAATGTGCTAATTGGGGGATTAGATGAAATGACAGAAAAAAACTTTTTGGTATATGACCGCATAAATCTATGGAAAAAAGAAAAAATTAAAAGCAGTGAATTAATTCATAGTAAAACCATTGGTACAATTGCAGGAGAGGGAGCGGCCTTTTTTGTTTTAAGCAACCAGGAAAATGAAAATAATTATGCAAAACTAAAGGGTGTTAAAACAATATACAAACCCAACTCTCAACAAGACATAGAAAAAGAAATTTCCTTTATGTTAGCAGACAATAATTTAAACATAAAGAGCATTGATCTTGTAATATATGGAATTAACGGAGACAATAATTTGGATTCTATAAGTAATTTTTTAAAAGACAATTATTTAAAAAACAGTGCAGCTGCATACTTTAAACACCTTTGTGGAGAATATCAAACATCAGGTAGTTTTGCAATGTGGATGGCTGCAAAAATTTTAAAAACCCAAACAATACCTGAACATATACTTATTGGTACTTATGAACTGGACTCTATTAACAATATATTGATTTACAATAATTTTGGTCATGAAAATCATGTCCTTTATTTATTTTCAAGAGTGTGATTTTTTATTCTGAATTTATTCATTTAATCTTTGATTTTTGTTAATATTGTAAAATTATTAATATTATTTGCTAGAAAAATTGCATTGTGAATTTATTGATGTTGATATATTATTAACTTGTAAATAGAATATTTTAATCTTAAACTATAATTTATATGAGAACACAAAACATTTTAATTTTAATTCTATTAATCCTTCCACTGGGATTGTTTTCACAAGACAAATTTACTGTGAGAAGCCCTTATCCTGTTGTGGATGCTGGAAGCAAAAATTATTTTAACAAGGGCGATGAAATTTTGACAGTAAAAATTCATGGAAAAAAAGTATTCATGCAGCGTTTTAACACTAGTAATAGTAATCTGCCTAAAATCAATATAAGTATAATGCCTGATGGTTTTTCGCTTGAAAGGGTTCTTGAATTAAATAATAAATATTACCTGTTTTATTCTCTTTGGGATGGTGCCAACAAAAAAGAACAGCTTTATAGTCGTGAAATTGATTTCGATTCTGGAAAATTTATGGATAAGGAGAAATTATTGGTAAAAGTAAATGGTAAAATAACAGGTTCAGTTGCAGCAGTTGTATCTGGTGGGTTTGGTTGGATTTTTGGAGGAATAGTGGATAAGTTTGATTTCCAATATTCTCAGGATTATTCTAAGCTTATGATTACCTATCGTTTAAAGCCGGATATTAAAAATGATGCTAAAAATTTTGATAAGATTGGCATGTATGTTTTTAGTAATAATTTAGATCCTATTTGGAATCAGGAAGTGGTTATGCCCTATACTGAAAAAAAGATGAATAATATTGATTATTCAATCGATAATAAAGGTAACACATATATTCTTGCCACTGTTTTTGAAGATATTGAACCAAAAGCAAAAAAAAACAGCGATGAACCAAATTACCATATAGAATTGTTGAAAGTTAATGCTAAGACCCAGGAAATGGAAAAATCGGTTATTAAGCTTAATAATATGTTTATTAAATCTGTTTGGCTCTATGAATCTCCAAAAGGGAAAATGGTATGTGCAGGCTTTTATAACAAAGGAATTAATTCTAAATCTACGGATGGAATACTTATTTGCAACATTGATAAAAAAGGTGAAGTAATTGATATTCGTTCTTATGAAATTCCTGTTAAAATTCTTAACATGTATCAATCAGCAAAAATTCAGAAGAAAAACAATAAAAAAGATGAAAAAGCTGTTGCCGAATTTGAAAATCTTAAATTAAGGAATGTTTATTTTGAAGATGATGGAAGCATTGTATTGGTTGGAGAACAGCATTTTATTACATCCCATACAACTTGTAATTCAAAAGGAAATTGCCGTACAACTTATGTTTACCATTATAATGATATTCTTGTAACAAAAATTGATAGTAAAGGAGAATTAGCGTGGATGCAAAAGCTTCCTAAACGTCAAAGAGGAGGAAATGGTAAAGGTGGAATGGGATTTAAATTTATTTCAGGAGATAATAATTATAATTTCCTTTTTCTTGACAATGAAAAAAACCTTGATCTTTCTATGAATGAAATTCCAGCATTGCACCATGATGGAGCAGGGGGATTTTTAACCCTTTACAAGGTGGATAAAGATTTTGGCAATGTATCCAAGGTATCAATTGTAAATTTCAAAGCAGTTAAACTAGCTAAGGATGCAAAAAAAGGTCAGCCTGTCTACCAGTTTTCAACGAGTCGTATTTTGCCCTTATCTCGTAAGCAATTTGCCTTTGAGGTTTACAAAAAGAAAAAGCAGGATGTTTTAATTAAAGTTGATTTGTAAACAATAAATCAATAGAATAAACGAAAAATTAATTTGCATTATTTTTCGGGTTTTTCCCTAATAATTTTTATAAAGCCCCTTGATCAATAATCAAGGGGCTTTATAAAAATTATTAATGTCCGGTAAAAAAGGAAAGATTCCTCACTACACTGCGTTCGTTCGGAATGACATTGAAAGTGAGAACAACTAAAACTCTTGGAAAGCCTGTCATCAGGGTGTATCGAGGAATCTAAATTTTTTTTACCGGACAGCAGTAATTTTAAATATGAAATTTTTTTGAAACTTCCCGGCTAAGAAAAAATTGTGGCAAGTGGATTAAATAAATCTTAGCTTTTATAGTTTAATTTACTTTGATAAAGAGATAAACTAACAAGTTAATGCAAAAGAATCTAATAAAATTGAATTAAATTAAATTTTAATTTTGCAAGGAATCAAAAAGAGAAAATCACAACATGTTTAGTATAAAGCGTTATAGCAGCATTAACAATAATATGGTACATCAAAATGGCCATTTGCTGTTTGATCTTCCCAGCTTTTCTTTTGAAGAGTTTTCGGATGAAATTTACCGCATTTATAAGATTGCTTATCCGAAATATCACAAAATGGATAATCTTTCAAAACTTGGTTTTCTTACTTCTGAAGTGTTATTGAAAGAAATGCCTTTAAAGGAAATCTATGATGAAAATAAAATAGGTATTGTTTTGTCAAATAAAAATTCAAGTCTGGATACAGATATTAAATACAATAATTTGGTAAAAAAAGGTATAGCTAGTCCTGCCATTTTTGTATATTCGCTGCCAAACATAGTGATAGGGGAAATTTGTATTAAGAACGGAATAAAAGGAGAAAACACTTTTTTTGTTTCTAATAGTTATGATATCCCTTCCCAGGTTGATTACGTAGGTAGCCTTTTAAAAGCAGGTATTGTAGATGCCTGTATTTGTGGTTGGATTGAAATTTTGGAGGGCAGCTACAAGTCCTTTTTATTTTTGGTGGATTCGCATGAACAAAAAGAACTGATACCATTTACTGTGAAAAACGTTGAATTATTATATAATACATTATAAAGATGAATGAATTAATACAAAATCTGAAAGTTCAGATTATAGAACAATTAAATTTAAAGGACATTAAGCCTGAAGATATTGGCGATAACCAGCCCTTATTTGTTGAGGGCCTTGGATTGGATTCAATAGATGCACTCGAATTAATCGTATTGCTTCAACAAAATTATGGGATAAAATTAGCCAGGGCTGAGGAAGGACCTGTTGTTTTTAAATCCGTTAGTTCTATGGCCAATTACATAATGGCCAATAAGAAATAATTCTTAAATGAATAAACGTATATATGTTGCAGGTGCAGGTATTATTTCTGCCATTGGTAACGATATAGAGCAAACCCTTTTGAGTTTTGAAAAACATCAATCAGGAGTTAGTTCTGCCATGCACCTTACAACCCGTCATAAAAGTGAGTTTCCCTTGGCTGAGGTTAAAATGAGTAACCAAGAGTTAGGTGAACTTACTGGGCTCAATGAGAATTTAAGCCGTACTGTTTTGCTTAGCTACTACGCTGCAAAACAAGCCGTTTCTCCCTTTTTAACTGATGTTTTAAAGAAATTCAAAATTGGTTTTATTTCTGCTAGTTCTGTTGGAGGAATGGATAAAACAGAATTTTTTTTCCAGGATTTTTTAAAAGACAATAATACAGGGAATCTTCGCGATGTTATGTTACACGATTGTGGAAAACATACTGACTTTGTGGCTGAAAAACTAGGTATAAACGATTTTGTAACAACCATTAGCACCGCCTGTTCATCGTCTGCTAATGCAATTATGTTGGCTGGAAGGCTCATTAAAAGTGGACAGCTGGATATTGTTGTGGCAGGTGGAGTAGATGCACTAACCAGATTTACGCTAAATGGTTTTAATTCCCTAATGATTGTAGATAGAGAACAATGCCGGCCACTTGATCAAACAAGGGCAGGACTTAATCTTGGAGAAGGTGCAGCTTATTTGGTTTTAATGAGTGAAAAGGCAGCTGAAGCTTTTTCAGCATCACCTTTATGTGAACTTACCGGATACTGCAATACCAATGATTCATTTCATCAAACAGCACTCTCCGATGAAGGAAACGGTCCTTACCTTGCAATGATGGGGGCTTTAAAAATGAGCAATTTAAAAACTTCAGAAATTAGTTACATCAATATGCACGGAACCGGTACCCAAAATAATGATAATGCAGAAGGAAAAGCAGTAGAAAGGGTTTTTCATCCTGATTATCCAAAATTAAGTTCCACTAAATCTTTTACCGGTCATACTTTAGGCGCCAGCGGGGCAGTTGAAGCTGTTTTTGCTGCATTAGCAATTAGCAAAGGACTCGTTTTTCCAAATTTTAATTTCAAAGAAACAATTCAGGATTTACATATTAAACCAGAAACCAGTTTTCAAAAAAATCTTGAAATTAATCACGTCTTGTCAAATTCCTTTGGTTTTGGCGGTAATTGTACTTCTCTGATATTTTCAAAAGCTTAAATATGGACGTTTTTATTAAAGGCATGGGAAACATATCTCCTCAAAGAACTTTTGATGGAAATACTATTGAAAATGCTTTCACTTCCTTTGAGGCAAACAGACTAAAATGTATCGAACCTGACTATTCTCATTTTGTAGATGCAAAACAAATTCGCAGGATGAGTAGGGTTATTAAAATGGGAGTTGCCTCATCAATGCTTGCCATGAAAGACGCAGGTTTGCAAAAACCAGAAGCAGTAATTGTTGGAACAGCCTTGGGCTGTTTGGAAGATACTTCCACCTTTTTATCTAAAATGGTGGAATACAAAGAAGATATGTTGAGCCCTACAGCTTTTATACATTCTACCCACAATACAATTGCCTCTCAAATTGCTTTATTGTTTGAATGCAGAGGTTATAACAGTACCTATGTACACCGAAATATTTCCTTTGAAAGTGCATTAATTGATGCAATAATGCTTTTGCAGGAAGGATCCATAACTAATGCACTGGTGGGTGGAATTGATGAATTAACCAACACAAGTTTTAAAATATTGGAGCGGCTGGGACATGTTAAACAATCAGAAGGATTAAACACAGCTAATTTATATCAAAGCACATCCAAAGGGTCTATAGCAGGAGAAGGATCCGCATTTTTTTCACTGGTTAACAAACCCGATAACACTTGTTATGCCAAGATAAAAGCAATAAAAACCATCTCTTTTACTTCATCTGATCAAGTTTGCGAAAAAGCTCTGGCAATGCTAAAAGAAAATGGAATTAAAGAACCGAATGTTTTAATTTCAGCATACAATGGCGATTTGGAGGATGATAATACTACAAGTACAGTTGTAAATTCATTGGGCATGCAAAGTAAGGTTTTAAAATACAAGCATTTATGTGGAGAATACGCTACCTCTGCAGCTTTTGCAATGTGGTTAGCCGCTGTTATAATCAAAAATAAACGACTTCCACAAGAATTTATCACTGCACCTAATTCTGAACAAAAGATTGAAAATATATTGATTTATAATCACTATAAAAAAATTCATCATTCACTTATTTTACTTTCTTCATGTTAACCTGTAGGAATTCTACCATTCTTTTTACAGTTTTGATAGGAGCACTTTTATTTGTTGATTTTTTAAGCTTTGTCCCACTCTGGTTATTTATTGTGACAGTTGGAGCGTATGCTGCAATTTTATTTTTCGGTTCCTATTACATAGGTTCTGGTTTCCATATTCCTATTATTTGCAAAGCTTACACTGATCAAAGGGAAGTTGCATTGACCTTTGATGACGGACCTGTAGAAAAAAACACTTCCATTATACTCGATATTTTGAAGAAGAATAACATACAGGCTGCATTCTTTTGTATTGGAAAGCGCATGAACATTAACAATTCACTTGTGCATAGAATTAATGAAGAAGGCCATATAATAGGGAACCATAGTTATTCACATCATTTTTTTTTCGACCTTTTTTCTAAAAATAAAATGTTGGGTGAATTAAGGGAAACAAACAAAATTGCTCAGGCCATAATTCACAAAAATTTAGCTTTGTTTCGACCACCTTATGGAGTAACTACCCCTGTTCTGGCTAAGGCTATAAAGCAGGGTGGGCTTACACCAATTGGTTGGAGTCTTAGGTCAATGGATACAACGATTAAAGATAAAAACAGATTGGTTAATAAAATAAACAATAATATAAAACCAGGAGATGTTTTACTAATGCATGATTCAGCTGATGTTACAGCCGAGTGTTTACAGGAAATTATTGATTCTGTTAGTAGAAAAGGATTCAAATTTGTAAGATTGGATCGATTATTGAAAATTCAGGCTTATGTTTAAAAAAACCATTGTATTAATTTTTTTCTCCTGTTTGTATTTTAATGCAAATGCTCAAGTTGATGGCTATAAAGCTGTGTCCGATGTGGAGGGTTTTAAAAAAAAACTTGCCAATTCCGCTAATGCAACTCAAAGCATAAGGAGCAATTTCGTTCAGGAAAAGAACCTTAGTGTATTATCAGAAAAAATAGTTTCCAAGGGTGAATTTGCTTTTAAAAAGCAAAATATGGTACGCATGGAATATAAGTTACCTTTTAAATATTTAATGGTTATCAATCAGGACAAGGTGATGATAAAGGATGAACAGAAAACAAATTCATTCTCCTCCAAAAGCAATAAACTCTTTGCAGTTATCAATAATATTGTTGTTGATTGCGTACAGGGAACAGCCCTAATGAATAAAGATTTCTCTTCAAAGATATTTGAAAATGATAAATATTTCCTTTTGGTTCTTACTCCCCAGAAAAAAGAGTTGAAAGAATTTTTCACAACCATCAGTATTTATTTAGATAAAAATGATATTTCAGTTTATAAAATGGACATGTTAGAGCCTACTGGAGACAATACTGTTATTACTTTTTTAAATAAAGAATTTAATGTAAATATTCCTGATGCGGAATTTATTATTAATTAGTATTTGTTGTTTTTTGCTTGGTTGTTTTCAATCCCCTTACCAGAATCTGCAGGCTTCTTCTGAAAATTCATCCTGTCTTGGTAATTTAAAACCAAATTTCACCTCCGTGCTTTATATGGCACATGTAAATGTTGTGGGAAAACATTTAAGCGGATTGTTATTGTTTAAAAAAATGCCGGATAATACCACAAGAGTTGTTTTTTCAAATGAAATGGGAGTTAAATTTTTCGATTTTGAATATGCTGAATCAGGTTTCAAGGTTATACATTGTATTAAACATTTAGATAGAAAAGCAGTAATAAAACAGCTGAAAAAAGACATTGGCCTAGTAATAATGCACAACATTGATGTTTCAACTGCCAAAATTTTACATAAAGACAATCAAAATTATTTTGGATTTTTTTCGGGCAGGGAGCAAACATATTACTTAACTAATAAAACATGCACTCAATTGATAGGAATTGAAAATGCATCTAAAAAGCAAAAAAAACTCATTATAAATTTAACGGATTATAAAGGTGGAATGGCAGATTCTATTTACATTGCACATCAAACCTTTGAATTTAATATTAGTTTAAAACAACTTGAAAGATAATGCTTAAAGACACTTTCTACAAAGTAGTTTCTTCCCTTGAAAAAGATGTATCTTCTTTTCAGTGGTCAATTATTATTAACAAGGAACATGAGATATTTGAAGGCCATTTTCCAGGTCTCCCTATTGTTCCGGGAGTTTGTATGATGCAGATAATAAAAGAACTCTTGCAGGATAAATTGCGAATAAAACTAAATCTTAAAAGTGCTTCAAACATTAAATTTTTATCCCTTATAAATCCCACCGAAACAAACCAGGTAGATGTAGATGTAGAAGTTAAATATACATCATCTGAAACCGGTACTTATATAGCGGATGGAATTATTTCTGTAAATGCAATTCCATATTTTAAAATTGTGAGAGCAGTGTACAATTAATTTATGGACTTAGTAAAACCATATCAGCAAAAGTTCATTGACCACAAGATTTGTGTAATCATTCCTACTTATAATAATGCAACAACGCTTAAAAAAGTAATAGATGATGTTTTGGAATATACTGATAATGTTATAGTAGTAAATGATGGCTCCACAGATGGAACATCCGATATACTTGCTTTATATAAAGACATTAAACAGGTAAATTACAGAAATAATGTTGGCAAAGGCTGGGCACTTCGAAAAGGATTCGAATTTGCTATTGAGCAAGGATTTGACCAGGCCATTACCATAGATTCAGATGGGCAGCATTTTGCAAAGGATCTTCCACAATTTATTGAAAAGCTTGAAAACATTGGAACTTCTCTGATAATAGGAGCGCGCAATATGGACCAGGACTCAGTTCCTGGAAAAAGTAGTTTCGGTAATAAATTTTCTAATTTTTGGTTTTGGGTGGAAACAGGGATAAAAGCTCCCGATACTCAGTCGGGTTACCGTTTGTATCCGCTTACTCAACTAAAGGAAATTAAATTTTTTTCCAGGAAATTTGAATTTGAAATTGAAGTAATTGTTAGAGCGGCATGGAAAGGGATAAAAATTGAATCAGTTCCAGTACAGGTTTATTACGCACCTGATGGAGAGCGCGTTTCTCATTTTCGACCCTTTACAGATTTTTCGAAAATCAGTGTTTTGAATACTATTCTTGTAATTATCACTTTTGTATATATAAACCCGCGTAATTTTTTCTTTGGAATTTTTAAAAGATCAACTTATAGCAGTTTGAAAAATCAAATTTTCAATCCCTATGAATCAAACTTGTTAACCGCATCCTCTGTGGCATTCGGTGTATTTATGGGAATTGTTCCTATTTGGGGGTTTCAACTTGTAATTGCTATATTTCTGGCAATTTTGTTAAGGCTTAATAAAGCTTTGGTCATAATTAGTGCAAACATCAGTATTCCCCCAATGATTCCTGTAATTGTTTTTTTGAGTTATAAAATGGGTCATATTTGGGTGGGTGAAAGTTTTACTTCGTTAATTTTTACAGAAAAAATAACTTTGGAAACAATACATTTGAATTTTATGCAATATGTTTACGGAAGTATTACCCTTGCTGTAATGGCCGCTGTATTCTTTGGGTCAATAGTGTATGTATTGTTGACTTTTTTTAAGAAAAAGAAAATCAGAATTGATAATGAGTAATTTGTTCATAGCCCTATATGAGTTTTTCGAACACAAAAAATTTCTTTTGTTTTTTGTGTTTGCATGTATTGTGTCCTCCCTGATGTTTTTTGCTTCAAAAATACAATTGCAGGAAAATATTATGCAAATGCTCCCAAAAGATAAGGATTCTGAGCAGTTAGCTAGCTTTTTAGAGAATTCCAAATTCTCTGATCGAATTATGGTTTGCATTACTAAAAAAGATACCCTTTCTCCTGCCTTGCCTGATAGTATGGTGGAGTTGGCGGATGTTTTTGCAGATCGTTTAAATGAAGAATTAGCAGAGTATATTGAATCGGTTAATTATACTGCCGATGATAATGATGTATCAGACTTGCTAGAAGTTATTGATAATAACCTTCCTTTATTTCTGGATGACAAGGATTATTTAAAAATAGATTCGATAATAAGTTCAGAAGGAATACGGGAAAAAGTAAAGTACAATTATCAAACCCTAACAGGACCTGCAGGAATAGGTTTGAAAAAATTCATTCTAAATGATCCCCTTGGCCTTAATTTTTTAGCATATAAAAAACTAAACAGTTTTCAGGCTGATGAGCAGTTTGAATTGTATGATCAGCATTTTGTAACCAAAGACAGATACAGTCTTTTTTTATTTATAAATCCTAAATTCCCTTCCTCAGAAACGGGTAAAAATGCTGAATTTTTCATTAAAATGGATCAGCTTATCTCTAAGGTGATAACCCCTGAAAGCGAATTTGAACTTGTTTATTTTGGCGCCCCTGTAGTTGCATCTGGAAATGCAAAACAAATAAGAACGGATACAATATTAACTGTTTCAATTACAATTATTTTGTTGGTTTTAATGGTGGTTTTGTTTTTCAGAAAGCTATCCGCGCCTTTATTAATGCTCATTCCTGTTGTATTTGGAGCTCTATTTGCCTTGGCTTGTATTTATTTAATTAAGGGAAATATATCCGTAATATCTCTTGGGGCAGGATCATTGGTTTTAGGTATTGCTGTAAATTATTCGCTTCACTTTTTAACTCATTTTCATCATCATCCCGATCCTAAAGTTGTCATAAAGGAATTGTCATTTCCAATGACAATAGGCAGTTTAACAACAATTGGTGGTTTTCTTTGCCTTCAATTCGTGAAAGCTCCGGTATTAAGAGATTTAGGTCTTTTTGCAGCTTTTAGCCTAATGGGGGCAGCTTTGGCATCCTTACTTTTTTTACCTCATTTTTTGAAGGAGAAAACAGTTGATACACATGCTGAAATTTCAGATAATTCATTGTTTCAAACTCTATTGAGCAAAATACAAGGTAACAAATTGTTAGTTTGTATGTTTTTAGGCCTTACACCCTTGTTCCTTTATTTTGCTAAAGATGTGCAATTTGAAACCGACATGTATAAGATTAATTATATGTCTTCCCAGGTTAAACATGCTGAAAATAAAGTTAACAGTATTAGTTCCTATTATCAAAAATCGGTGTTTGTTATTACAAAAGGAAAATCCCTTGATCAAGCACTTATTGAAAATGAAAAGACCTTGCCAGTTCTAGAAAAATTGAAAGAAAAGGGCAAGATTAAATCCTATGTAAATG
Organism: Bacteroidota bacterium; assembly: GCA_013696965.1. Lineage (NCBI taxonomy): Bacteria > Pseudomonadati > Bacteroidota > Bacteroidota bacterium. Next base: position 81,539 of record JACCXN010000057.1, read on the forward strand.
TTTCGGCATTATTGCCCTCCAAACAAGAGCAGTTAAAGCGGATTAAGAAATGGGAAAACTACTGGAGTGCTGAAAAAGGAAATACTGTTTATAATGCAATGGTTAAGCAGGGAGCTGAATTCCAATTCAAGGAATCTGCTTTTATTCCATTTAAAACCCTTACTAACAAAAAATTCAATCTTCTTTCCTCAGGGGATGAAAAAGTATTGAAAGATGCATTTTTAAATAATTTTATCGAAGAAAAAAACGGACATTTTTCCTTGATAGGATTAGTAAAAACCACTCCGGAACAGGTAAGTGAAATTTATGATAATTTATCTTTTCTTCCCGATGTAATTGTATTTGACCGTCAATATGTAACAGATAAATTGATGGATCTTGTAAGTGAAGATTTTAATTTCATAACACTGTGGACCTCCTTGTTGGTTTTTCTTGCCCTACTGCTTGTTTATGGCCGAATTGAACTTGCACTTGTTACCTTTATTCCAATGGTTGTTTCCTGGATATGGATTTTGGGAATAATGGCCTTGCTGGGGATAAAATTCAATATTGTAAACATTGTGCTTTCAACCCTTGTTTTTGCACTAGGCGATGATTATTGCATTTTTACAACAGATGGGCTTCAGCAAGAATATGCAAGGAAAGTAAAAAACATAAAATCAATTACCACCTCAATTTCTCTTTCGGCTATAACAACAATAGTTGGCCTTGGTGTTTTGGTTTTCGCCAGACATCCTGCACTTAATTCAATTGCTTTAGTTTCAATAATTGGAATATTGTGCGTTTGGATTGTTTCACAAACCCTCCAACCTGTTTTGTTTAATGCTCTAATTACAAAGCCTACGAATAAAAAGCATGAGCCTTACACCTTTTTTAATATTATTAAATCAATATTCGCTTTTGGCTTTTTTGTTTTTGGTTCTCTTTTTCTTGGTGTTTTCGGCTTTCTTCTTTTTAATCTAATTCCAATAAAAAAGGCTGTTAAAAAGCATTTTTATCATAAAATGTTAAGTGGCTATGCACGAGCTTTAATCTATATGATGATTAATGTAAACAAACAAGTCATTAATGATTACAAGGAAAATTTTTCCAAACCTGCTGTTGTTATTGCAAATCATTCTTCTTTTTTAGATATACTTTTATTGGTGATGCTTCATCCTAAATTAATACTAGTAACCAACAAATGGGTATGGAATTCACCTGTGTTTGGCCTTGCAGTAAGAATGGCAGATTATTATCCTGTTGCAGAAGGAGCTGAAAATACGATTGCTAAATTTTCAGAGAGAATAAATGAAGGGTATTCAATTGTTATATTTCCAGAAGGCACAAGATCTGTACATGGGAATATTGGTCGTTTTCATAAAGGTGCTTTTTTTCTTGCACAGGAATTGCAGCTCGATATTTTGCCAATTGTTATACATGGCGCTAATTATGCCATGACTAAAGGCCATTTCTATTTGAAAAACAGCAAATTGACTTTGAAGGTTTTACCACGAATTAAACCTGGAGACCTCACTTTCGGAGCAAATTATTCAGAAAGGGCCAAACTAATTGGAAGGTATTTTAGGCAGCAATATGCTGAATTAAGTGCAGATATAGAAACAACAACTTATTTTAAAGGAATGTTGTTTAGTAATTATTTGTATAAAGGCCCAATTTTAGAGTGGTATATGCGCGTAAAGGTAGGCCTGGAGAAAAATTATGAGCTTTTTGATCGCTTATTGCCTAAGCAAGGGAAAATTCTTGATATTGGGTGCGGTTATGGTTTTATGGCATATATGCTGGGTTACCGATCTTCACAAAGGATTGTTAAAGGAATTGATTATGATGGCAATAAAATAGAAATAGCACAAAACGGGTATCTTAAAGGTAAAAATGTTTCTTTTGCTCAAGGAAATGCCTTGGAATTTAAATTTGAGCGTTATGATGCTATTGTATTAAGTGATGTATTGCACTATTTAAAGACTGAAGATCAAATTGTTTTATTGGAAAATTGCATTGAAAATGTTTCTGAAGGTGGTATGCTTTTGATACGTGATGGGGTTAAAGAGCTTGAAAAAAGGCATAAAGGAACAAAACTTACGGAGCTTTTTTCTACTCGTATTTTGGGCTTTAATAAAACAGGTGAAAATGGTTTAACCTTTTTGTCATCCCAATTAATTCATGATATGGCTGCAAAACATTCTCTGGAATTATCCTTAATTGATAATTCTAAATTTACTTCAAATGTTGTTTTTGTACTTAAAAAGATTGCTTAAATGGAGAGCGGAAAAAGAATTGTAATTATTGGAAGCGGTATTGGGGGCTTGATATGTGGTGCGATATTAGCAAAAGAGGGATATGTTATCACCGTACTTGAGATGAATAAGCAGATAGGAGGAAATCTGCAAACCTATGCAAGGGATAAACATGTATTTGATTCAGGAGTCCATTATATAGGAGGTCTTGAAAAGGGCCAAAACCTTTTTAAAATATTTAAATACCTCGATATCATGGATAAATTGAGGATGGAAAAGTTGGATGAAAATGCTTTTGATAAAATTGTTTTCGGAAGTGATAATAAGGAATATAAATATGCTCAGGGCTATGATACTTTCAGTAAATCGTTAATTGCTGATTTCCCGGAAGAAGAACAGGCTATAGAAAAATATTGCCAAACAATTCGTGACATTTGTGATAAATTTCCTTTATATAATTTACGCCAAGGGGATTTCATGGAAAAATCAATTTATCTTGAAATTGATACCAAAACTTTTATCTGCTCCATTACAAATAACACAAGATTACAGAATGTTTTAGGTGGAAACAATCCACTTTATGCAGGAATTGGCGATAAAACCCCTTTATATGTGCATGCCCTGGTATTAAACAGCTACATTGAAAGTTCCTACAGGCTTATCAACGGTGGTTCTCAAATAGCCAAATTGCTTACTCGGATTATTCTTGCCAATGGCGGAAGTGTTAAAAATAAAACGGAAATTAAAAAACTTTCAGTTGATAACCATGGATTGGTGGAGTATGCAGAGGCAGCAGATGGAAGCAGATATGAAGCAGACCATTTCATTTCAAATATTCATCCTGCCAAAACACTTTCCTTAACCGATTCAGAGGTAATCCGAATGGCATATAGAAACAGGATTAATAACCTTGAAAATTCAATTTCTGCATTTATTTTAAATGTTACATTAAAACCCAATATGTTCAAATATGTAAATACAAATTATTATTGTTACCTGGAGGATGATGTTTGGGAGTGTTCAAGTCATACGGATGATTCATGGCCCTTGTTTTATGCCATGTTTTATTCCGGTATGCCAAAAGACACTCAATACGCAGAAGGAATAACAATTATGGGGTATATGAAATTTGAGGAAGTTGAAAAGTGGAAAGATACTTTTAACACTGTTGGTTATCCAAACAGCAGAGGAGAAGAATATGAAGCCTTTAAAAAAAGGAAAGCCGAGAAACTTCTAGATGTTGTTGAACAAAAATTTCCTGGTTTAAAAAATGCAATAAAGAACTATTACACATCCACTCCCCTTACTTTCCGTGATTATATGGGAACGGATGATGGATCTATTTATGGAATTGCAAAAGATTATAAAGAACCACTTAAAACATTTATTTCTCCAAGAACAAAAATTAAAAATCTTTTATTGACTGGGCAAAACATTAATTTGCATGGAATTTTGGGAGTTTCAATAAGCTCACTGGTTACCTGCTCTGTGTTATTGGGTATGGACGAAATAATTAAAAAAGTTGATGATGCCCAAATTGACTAAATGGATCAAGTTTCCTCTGTACATTTTAATAGGATTTGTAGTCCTGGTAATAACCTTATTTGTTTATCTGTTATCCGTTGCCCTTGTAAGTGCTCCTATACCTGATGATTTATCAAGCCTTGAACTGGAAAGGAAACAAATTGACACCAATAGTTATGTTATTGGTAACAACTGGATCAGGAAAAGCAATACCGGAATTTGGGAAATGTATGTTGAAGGAGAGGCTTTTGAAAGAGGAGTGATAAATGGAAAACTTTCCAGTGAACTGGTTTTTGAACAGGAGGACGCATTTAACGATCAAATATGTAAAATGGTACCTTCTTCTTTTTACAGAGGATTTCTAAAGTATTTAATTGCCTGGTTTAATCGTGATTTGGATGAAAATATTAGGGATGAGTATAAACTTGAGATTTATGGGGTTTCAAAATCGGCTTCACCCAAATTTGATTATATAGGCCCTGCCTATCAAAGAATAATGAATTACCATGCCGCACATGATATAGGACATGCTTTACAGAATTTAGCCCTTGTTGGTTGTTCTTCATTTGCTACCTGGAATGATAAATCAAAAGATAAAAAGCTTATTGTTGGCAGGAACTTTGATTTTTTTGTTGGAGATAAATTCGCAGAAAACAAAATTGCCCTTTTCGTCAATCCTGATCAGGGATATAAATTCATGATGGTAACATGGGGAGGAATGACTGGAGTTGTTTCAGGTATGAATATGGAAGGACTTAGCATTACTCTTAATGCTGCCAAATCAGACATTCCATCAAAATCAGCAACCCCTGTTTCGCTGCTGGCAAGGGAGATTTTACAGTATGCAAAAAATATAGATGAAGCAATTGTTATTGCCAAAAAGCGAAAGGTATTTGTTTCTGAATCTTTCCTTATAGCCTCTGCTTATGATAATAAAGCGGTTAACATAGAGATAACTCCTGATACTGTAGGAATTTATAGCCCGGAGGGTAATTATATTATTTGTACCAATCATTACGAAAGTGAATACCTTGCAAAGCAGCAACTCAATAAAGAACATATAGTTGAAAGTGCTTCCCTTTACCGCCATGAACGCATAGAGGAATTGCTTGCTAACATACCCGAAAACACACCTGAACAAACAGTTTCAGTACTAAGAAACCAGTTGGGAAAAGGAGATGAATTTATAGGACTTGGAAATGAAAAGGCAATCAACCAGCTAATATGTCATCATTCAATTGTTTTTGAGCCGCATTCCAAAAAAGTTTGGCTATCGACTTCCCCCTGGCAGCTTGGAAAATTCGTTTCTTATGATTTGAATGAGCTTTTTGCTATGAAAGGATTAACCCAAAACAGTGAACTATATGATACCTTAAATACAATACAAGCCGATACTTTTATGAATACTTTAGAATACAATCAATTTCTACTGTTCAGGAAAATGAAAGAACAAATCACAAAGGGTGGAACTTTTGATGTAAATAGACTTATAAAGCTAAATCCTGAATATTACCACACTTATGTATTGGCTGGAGATTACATGTTCAGGGAAAAAGATTTTTTAAATGCCAAAAAGTTTTATGAGATTTCCTTAAAAAAGGAAATAGCTACAAAAACAGAAGAGTATTATATTGTTGCACAAATAGAGAAATGCAACATTGAAAATAATAAGAAAAAATGATTGCAGGCATAGGCATTGATTTGATAGAAACAGAGCGCGTGGCAGAAAAAATTGCCAAGGAAGGGGGTTTCAGGGAATACGTGTTTTCAGAATCAGAAATTCAATATTGTGAAAGTAAAACCAATAAGGCAGAAAATTATGCAGCACGGTTTGCTGCAAAAGAGGCCTTGTTAAAGGCTATTGGTACAGGTATGATGGGAAATTTTGTTTTCAATGAAATGGAAATTGCCACGGATGATATGGGAAAACCTTCATTTAATTTTACAGGAGGATCAAAAATATTGATGGATTCAAGAAAATATTCAAATATTATGGTATCCTTATCCCATCTAAAAGGGATAGCTTGCGCCATGGTAGTAATAGAATTATAATAGAACAATATGCAGGATATAGAAAAAAAAGCTTCAGGAGATATAAAAGAATATCAAAATAAGGAACTGATCAAATTACTGCTTTATCTTGAAGAAAATTCCATTTTTTATCGTGATCATTTTGTTAAAAACAGGATTAACATTCATGAAATAAAAAGCATCCATGATATTGCTAAAATACCTGTTACCACAAAAGATGATTTGCAGGCAAGGAATTGGGATTTTCTGTGTGTTGAAAAAACAAAAGTAGTTGAATATTGTTGCACTTCAGGAACAATGGGCACTCCAGTAACAATTGCCCTTACTGAAAAGGACATGGAACGGCTTGCCTACAACGAATACCTTTCCTTTTTGTGCACAGGAGGAAGTGATTCTGACATTTACCATTTGATGCTTTCTCTTGACAGGCAGTTTATGGCAGGTATAGCTTATTATGCAGGAGCCAGGAAATTAGGAGCAGGGATTATTCGCGGTGGGCCTGGAAATTTCCCCATGCAGCTTGATACCATTGAAAGACTTTCTCCAAACGTACTCATCTCAGTTCCCTCATTTATTATTCAACTGATAAATTATGCCAATGAAAAGAATGTTGATCTTAATGCTACTTCAGTAAAAAAAATTATTTGCATTGGAGAAAATATTCGTAATGAGGATTTTTCACTAAATGCCTTGGGAGATCGAATAGTTAAAAACTGGAAAGTCGAACTTTTTTCTACCTACGCCTCAACAGAGCAACAAACAGCATTTACAGAATGTAGTAATGGAAACGGAGGGCATCACCATGAAGAATTAATGTTGTTCGAAATACTTGATGAAAATAATAATCCACTTCCAAGTGGGGAATATGGTGAGCTTGCAATAACAACACTTGGTGTGCAGGGAATGCCTTTATTAAGGTATAAAACCGGTGACATATGCGCCTATTACGACCAGCCTTGTTCATGTGGAAGAACTTCATCCAGGATCAGTCCGGTTAAAGGACGAAAGCAACAACTTATAAAATACAACGGCACTACACTTTATCCACAATCAGTATTTAATGTTTTGAACCAAATTGAATACATTCAGGATTATGTTGTGAGTATTTACAAAAATGATATTGGAACTGATGAAATGGTCATTAACATTGCCATGCCTGATTCAGTTAAAATGCATGACAATAAAATAAAACAAGTTCTGCAATCACGTTTAAGGGTTACACCAAAAATTAAATACATTGCCCTTGCTGAAATAATTAGTATGCAAATGAGTGATGGTAAGCGAAAGGCAAGTAAATTAATAGACAGCCGTTGATTTCTTTATTAATAATTCCATTTTATAAATAAAAAATAAAATTTATATTGCAGAAAAATCTGAATAAGTTAATTTTATTCGGATTTTTGTACTTTATCAGTAATTATTTAAAAACTAAAAACATGAAAATTTTTTCAACCATGTTAATACTCATTTTATTGTTAATGAGTAATTTGTATGCCCAAAGACCAGTAAGTGATCCAAAACATGAGAACCATTATTCAGTGGAAACAATTGAAACCGATGATTTGGTTATTGAATTTAAAAATGCCCATTCTCAACATCAATTTACAATAGTAAATGTGAATATTAAAAATAAGAGCAGTGACTATATTTATTTTAAAGGTTCAGAATCCAAATTTAAATATGCTCATGGCGATTACAGTCCAGTAGGCAGTTTAGTTTCTAAAATTGATTTTTTTATTGAACCAAATGGATCAGCATCAAAAACACTTAAAGTTTCCGGTGATAGTAAGTTTCATGTAGAGCAACTTAAACTTGAGCTTTCAGGCTTTTACAGGATTAATCCAAAAGGAGATAAAACCCTTACTGCGGCTGATTTTCAATTGCCTGCTTCCAAGAATTCTTTTTCTGCAGGGGATTGTAATTGTTCCCTTGAAAAATCAAGTCAAACCACAAAAGAAACTTCCGCCAAGTTTAATTGCAAATACCAGGGAAAAGATTTGTTGATATTGGACCCAACTAAACTTTCGGTAAAAGTAAAAAAGAGTCCTGAAAATATTTTTGCAAATGATAACCGAAAAGACAAAGCAGAAATTATTTTTCCAGGAGGCGATTATAAATTTACTGCTGAATTCCACATACCGGGAAAGACAGCTGATATGCAATTTTCTGTATTAGATGTTGTATGGAATGATACTTTTGTGCAGGCTAAAATGATTCCCATAAAAATCCCTTCCGTAAACTTTGTTTTCGATGATGGAATGACTTTATTGAAAAATCAATAATTTAGTTTTGTTAAATGTTATTCAAGTGAATTAATATTCACAAAAATACGTTTTGTACTAAGAATTTTTTTTGCTTGCATACAATAGATAAAACATTAAATGAAAAGAGAACAAGTTGACGTGTTGGTAATAGGGGCAGGACCATCTGGTACAGTTGCAGCATCCATGATAAATAAAGAAGGATTTAAGGTAAAGATCGTTGAAAAATTAAAATTCCCGCGCTTTGTTATAGGAGAGAGCTTATTGCCCAGGTGCATGGAAGCTCTGGAAGATGCAGGATTCATTGATGCAATATCGAAAAAAGGCTTTCAGGAAAAATTCGGAGCTAAGTTTGTTAAAGATGGCAGAATATGTGATTTCAACTTTTCAGAATGCTTCACCCAGGGTAGCAAGACTTGGACATGGCAGGTTCAGCGTGCTGAATTTGACAGGGTTCTTTCTGATGAGGTACAACGAATGGGCGTTCCCATTGATTTCGAAACAGGTGTTACTGAAATTAAATTTAATGGCACTGATTCAGTTACAACTGTGGAGGATTCGAAAGGAAATAAAAAAGAAATTGCTGCACGATTTATTGTTGATGCAAGTGGATATGGCAGGGTTATTCCAAAATTATTTAATCTTGACAGACCCTCCAATCTTCCCCCACGCAAAACATGGTTTTCGCACATTAAGGATGTAAACCGGGATAGTTCGGATGAACCAAACCGTATTACCATTGTTTTACATCAAAAGGATATTTGGATTTGGATCATTCCTTTTTCCAATGGAATTACTTCTGTTGGCTTTGTTGGGATCCCTGAATGGTTTGAAAAATTTAACGGAAATCCTGAAGAAAAATTAAGAGCAATAATTGAATCAGATTCAACCATAAAAGATCGTTTTAGGAATTGCGAATTTGTTTTTGAACCTAGAACAATTGAAGGATGGTCGATGAGTACAGATAAATTTTTTGGTAATGGCTTTGTATTAACCGGAAATGTTACTGAATTCTTAGATCCTGTTTTCTCATCAGGAGTTACCCTGGCAACAGTTTCAGGACATAGGGCCGCTCAAATGGTTTGTGAACAATTAAAAGGCCAACAAGTAAACTGGCAAAAAGATTATACAGATTACATGATGCAGGGGGTTGATACTTTCCGCTCCTATGTTATGGGCTGGTATGATGGTTCTTTGCAGGATATCTTTTTTGCAAAAAAACCAAATCTTGAAATTCAAAAACAAATTTGTTCTGTTTTAGCCGGGTATGTTTGGGATACCGAAAACCCCTACGTAAAAAACCACAAAAGAGCATTACAGTCACTTGCAAAAGTGTTGAAAATGGAAGAAAGTGATAATTAAAATAGGTTTTTCAACTTTTTAATTTCATCCCTAATTCCATATTCTTTCTATCAACATTTATATAAATTAAAAGAGCCGCAAATCATGTTTCACGGCTCCTTTTAATTTTAAATGTTATTTAAATAAACTAAGCTCACTTATTTTCCAACCTTTCTATCGCTTATTTCTAATTTTGAGGCCAGATCTACCAGTCTTATAAATTCTGCCCTATATCCTTCGTTGTCCCTTCCTTTTGATTGTCTGGCAAGTTCTATCGTGTTTGCATAATTGGAGTTGCCTTTATATTCTGAATGGCTTAAAAGCATTCCAAACTGTGCTACAGAGGCTGAGAATCTAAAATCATCAGAAGTACTAAGAAGTTCTTGATTTATTCCTTTTACTGTAACAGATAGCAATTTGCTTTTTGATTCTTTTGGTTCTTTGTACCTGAATTTAATTGTAGCATACTCATTGGATGAAAAATCCTGTGGTTTAACCCTGTTTTCCTGGTATTTCAAAGGGTCGGTTTTAGGATTAAAATCCGAATCAGATAGGATTAGTTCATACAAAGCAGTTACCGTGTGACCAGCTCCAAGCTCACCCGCATCTTTTTTATCGTCATTAAAATCCTTTGCTTCGAGAATCCTGTTTTCATAGCCTACAAGCCTATATCCTTTAACAAGTGCCGGGTTAAATTCAATTTGAATTTTCACATCTTTTGCAATTGTTAATAGAGTGGCACCTAGTTCATTTACCAAAACTTTGTTTGCTTCTTGCAAATTATCAATGTAAGCAAAATTCCCATTTCCTTTATTGGCAAGCTTTTCAAGTTTGGAATCTTTGTAATTACCCATTCCATAGCCTAGCACAGTCAGGAAAATTCCCTCTTCCCTTTTTTCTTCAATAAGCTTTACCAAATCATTATCTGAGCTTACACCTACATTGAAATCTCCATCTGTTGCCAGGATGATCCTGTTGTTGCCATTATTTAAATAATTTTCTTTGGCAATTTTATACGCCAGTAAAATTCCTTGTCCACCTGCAGTAGATCCACCAGCTTTAAGGTTTTCAATGGCGTCCATTATTTTATCTTTTTGATTGCATCTTGTTGGTTCAAGCACAACTCCCGCTGCCCCGGCATAAACAACAATGGATATTTTATCCTCTCTGCCTAATTCATTCACCATTAACCGCAATGATTTTTTGACAAGGGGAAGTCGGTTAGGTGCATCCATAGACCCTGATACATCTATAAGAAATACAAAATTCCCCGGAGGAAGGTTTTCCGCAGTTATTTTTTGTCCTTGTAATCCAATATGAAGTAGTTTGTTTTTTGCATTCCACGGACATGGACCCAGTTCTGTAGTTATACTGAAAGGAAGATTATCCTTGGGTTGGGCATAATCATATGAAAAGTAATTGATAAACTCTTCGGTTCTTACAGCATCAGTAGGAGGGAGGTTCCCCTGTTGAATAAAGCGTCTCGCATTACTGTATGAAGCAGCATCCACATCAATGGAAAAAGTTGACAGGGGCGCATCTAAAGCATGTTCAAACTGGTTTGGTTTATAATGTTCATAGCTTTCTTCTTTTTGTTCATTGTAATAATTGGTGGAGTAATTCTCCTGTGTTCTATAATTGCTATTTTTATTGGACTTATATGACTTTTGAGTTGATTCTGATAGTACAACGGCCCCGGTACTCAAATGATCAAGTGAATTTTGATGTGGTTTTTGCTCTAATTTTTCAACCGATTTCAATTTCTGAGGGCTTTGAATAAGGATAGGATTAATTGTAACAATTTTTCCAGAAGTAATTTGAATCGCTTGTATTAGAGAGGGAGCATAGCCTAAATAGCTTGTTTTTAAAGTATAGGACCCGGGTTTAAGTTTCGTGAATCTATAAAATCCATTACTATCAGTTGTGATTCCTGAAATCTGAATTCCATTTTGCTCTAGCAGTACATTGGCAAAAGCAATTGCTTCTTTTGTAATATTATCGCTTACTTTTCCTTTTAAAATCCCGTTTTCTTCCAAGTTGGAATTGAATTTTCCATAAAAAGTCATTTTACTGTTTGATAAAATTGTGTTCGAGGTGTTTTCAATTGTTGACCAGGCCATTGTTACAATTAGCACAAGGTTAAAAAATATCATTTTTTTCATAAGGCTGAGTTTTTAGTTTTAATTAGTAGTGTTTAGACTCAGATTGTTAATTATTCCATAAGAGAAATGATTTTTTTCATTAAAATTCTTGCAATGCTCTCACTCAAAGCCTAGCCAGGGATCTAAAAAATTTTACCGGGCAGCAGTAACTTCTTTTATAAAGACTGAAATTTGTGAATAAGCAGAGTAGAATTTGAAACTACCAAGGGAAGGAAAGTTTCATTGCAGATTCTTTAAAATAAAATATAGATAATATGGAGATGTGAGAAAACTAAGTTTTATTGTTTGTGTTTTAATTTAAGCTTGAATTTTACATTTTAAGTTTTGTTCAAAGATTGTAAACATAAGAGAAATGATTGCTTTAAGGCTTTTTATTTTAATGAAATGTTGTATATATTTGCCTCAGCTACAATTTATAAGGAATTTATAAAATAAGGCTTAGTAATTTTAATAATTTTTAAACTCATTAAAAAAAAACAAACATGAAAACAATAAATTTCATCTTAGCTGTAGCTACTGTAATATCATTTCTGGGATGTGCGAAAGACCCTAAGAGTGTTTCACTTATTTCAGATAAAACCACTGTAAATAAAGGCGAAACTGCCACTCTGACTTTAAAATGGGAAGGAGGGGCTAAATGGACTGATCTATATATTAAAGCTCCTGGAAGCCAGGAGTATAAGCAAGGACCAGGTACAAATGCAAGTTACTATGAAGGGACATTGGATTGGCCTTTGAATAACTATTTTGATTCTACTGGAGTTTATGGCTTTTACTGTATAATTTACGATTGTCAGAGTAAACCCAGTAAAGGTGAAAAATACAAAGAATGTAAAGGACAAACAAAATCAAATGAAGTTTTGATAACTGTTAATTAATAATTTTAAATATTTTTATTCTTTACTATTAACTAAAAAAGCAAAAAAAATTTTTAAAAGAGCCGTTTAAGTTTCCTTATTCGGCTCTTTTTTCATTTTTAATTTTTGCATCAAATAAACTAAAGTGATAAAGTAAATTTTTTTTTTCAATGGTTTTACTCCTATTTAAATTTTCATTTCAGGGAAATCGTGATGCGCTTAGCTTAATTCGGGACAATTGCATTCTTTTATAGACCAACGATTGCTTCCTCTTTAGTCATAGATGTTCAATCCGATTAAAGGATAATGAAATTTGACACTCCGAGAATTTCTAATATAAATGATAAATAATAGCGTATTTTAACGTTTTATTTATAATCCTATTCAATAAAAAACATGTTACAATTGATATTGCTGTTTGTGTCTTCTCTTTTTTCATCTCCTGATGAAAATATTATATTAATTAGAAATCAATACTACCTGGCTTCAAAGGATAGTAAAGAAGCCGAGGCTTTTTATGAAAAACTATCCAGCGCAAATGAAAAAAACCCTTTAATGCTTGGTTATAGGGGCATGTCTGAATTTATTTCTGCTAAATATGCCTATAATCCATATTCAAAAATGAACTTTTTTAAAAAAGGCAAAGAGTATTTGGAAAAGTCAATTCAATTGGATCCTAAAAATCCTGAATTAAGATGGTTGAGATTTTCTGTTCAGTCCAATGCACCTTCGTTTTTAAACTACAATTCCAATTTGGAAGAAGACAAATTAATTCTAATAAAAGTATTGTTAAAACAATTAAAGGTGGATGCGGATTTGCAAAAGAGAATTTATGATTTTTTACTTCAATCACCTGATTTCACAAGTGAAGAAAAAGAAAAATTCAAAAAAGCAAAATGATTTGTGATGGAAGAAAACCAATTTACTAGGGCCAACCCCAAGATCTATGACCATGCAAAGAGATTTACCTGAAATCTTTCCACAACATGAACTCCCACATCAATACAATTACTTTTTTTCCAAATGATTTACCTTGATTAAAAGTTCATCAAAATTTAACGGCTTTTCTAGAAAATCATATTCTCCCAAATCAAGCTTAAGTTTTGACAAAATGGCATCAGCTTTATTGAGTGAGGAAATAAGAATTACAGGAATAGTATTCGAGTAAAACTGTTTTGTCAGACTGAGTAAGCCATGCCCAGACATGTAGGGCATAAGAACATCACTAATTAATAGATCTATATTTTCTTTTTCAATTAAATCAAGAGCTGAAATTCCATCATTTGCAGTAAGTACAGTATGCTTATCTTTTTTTAATACATGTGCAATTGTTTGCAGCGTAAATTCATCATCATCAACAATAAGTATTTTCATGGTCTTTATCCTCCAATATATAGTGATAAATAAAAAGAAAAACATAAAGGAGAAACACATCGATATTTACTTTTTTTGAAAAACAACATCTTGTTGAATTTTATCCAGGGCTTCTATTCCGTTTCTTATGTTTTTAATTAAATTTTCAATTTTAATAAAGGTACTTTCGCTTTTGCTCACATAATCAAAAGCGCCATATTCAATTGTATCTGCTGCTATTTTTATGCCATCCTTCGCTGAAAGCACTATAATCAGAAAATCAAAATTTTCTGATTATAGTGCTAAGACAATTTATAAGCTAAAATTTACAATTTTTTATCCTTTTGTTAAAAGTGTTTTTTCTTAAACCCTTACTCCTATTTTACAAATATCTTTTCCTTTAAATTAAAATTTGGATTTTTCTTATTTTGTGGGTAAATTCAACTAAACAATTAATCCCATCCTTATGAACGAAGAAAAAAATTTAAACAGCGAAAATGGTAATACCACAAATGAACCTAAAAGCGAAACTCAGGAAGATAGAGATAGACGATATGATGAGCAGAGAGAGCGAGACCGTATGTGGAACCAGGGAGTTAAAGAACGCGAAGATCAATGGAAAAAAGAAGTTAGAGAGCGTGAACACAAAAGGGAACAAGAAGACAGAAGATAAAAGTGCAGTTGCCAGAGAGAGCTACATAATTATTAATTATTGTGTTAACCTGGGAAGTTTCATTTCTAAAACGTTTTAAAACAACAAAAAGCCATTAGTTGTACTTACTATGAGTATAACTAATGGCTTTTTTGGATCCTTGAATAGCTAATCTTTTAATAATTTAGAAATCCTGGAATCAACTTTAAGAAAGTAAATACCAGGAGCAATATCAGTTAAATTCAACTGTATTTGCCCAAGAGTTAAAAACTTACCTGTTTCAATAAGTTTATTGTTCATATCATACAGTTCCACTGATTCTATGTTAGTTCCAGCTATACCAACAAATTCCCTGGCTGGATTTGGATAAATTATAAACTTTTCAAAATCTTTTTGAGAAAGAACAGATGTAGGGTTTTCCTGAACACTGAATGGTATGTATGTAACACAATCATTTGCATCAATTATGGTAAGGGAATAGTTTCCAGGTGAAAGATTATTGATCCCGTTTGGATCTGTAGACCCATTGTCCCAAAGGATTGCATAAGGAGCAGTTCCTCCTGAAACATTTATTGAGGCACTACCATCATTTGCTCCTGTAGTAGAAGTGTTTGTAACAATAAGATTAGGTTCAATAGGTGTAGGTTGTAAAATCACAGACATGCACATTGCCGAAGTACCAGTCATATGCATAATATAGCCATTAACCGGGCCCTCACACTGATTATTAATAAAAAGGGAAGAACTGGAACTTTGGCCAGCTAAATTTGAAAAAATAATTTCATTGGGATTATTCAAAAAGATCAGTGTTGCTTCTCCATCACATTCTCCAATACAAGAAACGTTTTCAGAAAAAATGAAACAATCTAACATATCTATAGCAACTGAAATTATTGGTGGATTACCCATTCCAGGACAGAAAGTTGCACCATCAGTTAGTGAATATCCATAACTTCCGGCACATAAATTTGTTAAAGAATTCCCACTAACTGTGGGCATTACCGAGCCATTTTGATACCAGATTAAAGTTGTTGGAGAATAACCTCCATTAATGTCAAGATTTATTTCGCCATTGCATGTATTGTTAGATATCTTATAGGTTCTTATTACAGATAAGGGCAGCACTGTTGGTTCAATTAAATAGGTTATAGAAGCATTATTAGGATCAAAATTTATGTTTGCTTCGAAAGCATAATTATTTGTTCCATCTGTTGCCTGAAACATGAAATTGTGTGTAGCACTGCAAATAGCCATAAGAGAGGCATCATCCATTAGAACCTGATTGCCGTTATAATTTAGTATGTAGGTAAAAGGACCTTGAGAACAGGTGTAAAATTCAATTTTACCTGTACAAGCATTGTAATCAGGTTGTATGTGCATGTAAACCTGGATGAAGGCATTTGCAGAACTTGTTAATAATACAAAGATTAAAGAGTAAATTAGTTTCATATATATATAATCTATTTGTTGTTAATTATTCCCCCCAGGCACCAATAAATGCTAAAGCATTTGTTTTATAATCCTCAAATGGCAAGCCATATGAGGATTAATTCGAGTTGTTTACTTATTAAACGCAAAGAGTGGAATTGGTTGCTTTATTATTTATCAAAAAATTAATCTTTTTATAATTCTAAATAAAATATAAAACACGATACACTATGCAATTTCCATCGTGCAACAAAAGTCAGCGTAGAAACTTTCTTATTTTATTGATTTGAAGAAAACTCCATTATAATATAAATTCTTAATAATAATCAAAACCTTTTAAACTATTTTTATTATGCTTAAATTCACGGCATAAACCCATTAAATGGTTAAGAAAAATAACAGAGGATTAGTATTGTTTCTAAAAATAAGTGTACTTATTTTCGGCTTTTTTCTGTTGTTAGTTTTTGCTATAAATCCAACACTTGAAAAGATGTTGGCCAAACAAATAGAATTAAAATTGTTGGGCAATTTTAACTACACTTATGAATCCCTGGAAGTTGATTTATGGACTGGTTCGGTAGCATTTAAGGAGATTAAATGGTCTTTTCCAAAAGATTCTACAGCAGTTGAGCAGGAAGGTAGTATTGAAAAAATCAGCATAAATGGAATTGCCTTAAGGATTTTGCTTGGGGATACGGATATTAAAATTGATAAAATTCTTTTTGATAATCCTGAAATGCTTCTTCGTATTTCCGATAATGCTCCTTTAAAGGATTCAGTTGAGCAGAAAGATAAATATATAAAATTTAGTTTTTATTCTCTTTTCCAGGGAAAAATAAATAGCCTTAGAATCCGCAGTATTAGTATAAAAAATGGAAATGCAACCTGGATAAGTTTGGCAGATAATAAGGTCCGTAGAACTATAAAAAATGCACAATTACAAGTAGATGACATAGAATTGGATGCTGAAATTGCAGAGGCAAACAATGGTTGGTTTTCTTTGAGTAATGTTCATTTGGATTGTGCAGGAGGCGAACTTTTTTTACCCGATAGTTTGCATAAAATTAAAACAGGTAAAATACATTTAGATTATAAAGGTTCTGCAATTACAATTGATTCAATTGTACTTGTTCCTTTATATGCAAAATCAGAAATGAGCAGGGCATATAAGTTTGAAATTGATTGGATAGATTTGCTAGCTGAAAGGGTTGATATAAGTGCCATTGACCTGCATACTTTAATGGTGGAAGGGAAAGTTAGGATTGCTAATGTTTTAGTTGAAGGACTTAGCCTAAATGCTTTCAGAGATAAAACCTTAGACCAGGGGCCTAAAAATTATTTGCCTTTGCCACAAGTTTCACTTAAAAATTTAGGAGTAAATATTAAAATTGACTCTGTGAATATTAAGAATGCAACAATAATATATGAGGAACGCAATGAAAAAACAAAGAAATCAGGAACTGTTTCCTTTACAAAATTGAATGCACAAATTTACCATATTACCAATGATAGTATAAGTTGTATTCAAACCCCAACTGCTAAAATGAGGGTAAATACTAAACTAATGGGTAAAATTGATTTGAATGTTGATTTTGGGTTTGTTTTAAATAATGATAAAGGTGATCATTGGTTGAAAGGGAGTATAAAGGATTTTGATCTTAAAATGTTTAATCCTGTTTGTGAACCCCTATCATCAGTATCCATTCGAAGTGGAAAAGTGGAAAAGATAAATTTTGATGTTCGGCTGAATGACCATGTTGCAGATGGTAAAATGACTTTTTTATATTCTGATTTAAAAATAGACATGCTGGATGAAAATTATTCAAAATCAAGCAGGAAAATAAAAACCATAAGTTTTCTCGCAAATACTTTTTTAGTTAAAAAAAGCAACCCTTCGGGCAAAAAGGAACCAAGAATTGGGATTATTCACTTTGAACGATTAAAGGAAAAGTCTATTTTTCACTTTTGGTCTAAATCATTACTTACAGGCGTAAAATCCACTTTGATTTCTACTGAAGAAAATAAAAAATAAGGTTAGAATTCATATTCAAGTTTGCATTTTACAAATCAACTCATGAACGCTAAAGCATTTGATTTTTAATTCCGATTTACCGGAAGCCATTGTTATATTCATTCCTGTTTGTGTATAGTTCCTGTATGGCTATTTCAAATTATTGTAAATAATTTTAAGGCTGAAAGAAAAGAAGGATTTCCTGATTGTTTAAACTTAACATAAATTCCTAAAAATGGACATAGCCTTTTAGAATTTACCTTGCAGTAATAACACGAAAATTAAGTGATACAAGAATCCCATTTATCTTCAATCGATTTATACAAGGACTAAAGACTATTAAAGCAAAAATTCAGATTTGTTTTTTAGGACAAATCTGAATTTCAGAATAAGAATAAATTTATGAGTATAAATCGTTGTTGTTATCTAAACAAGGTAACTGTACCGCTGGTAATTGGATATTTCTTGCCGTCTGATCGTTCAAGGTTTGAAATAATATAGAAGTAGGTTCCATCTGAACAATCTGAGCCAGAATTGTTTTTACCATTCCAGTATCCTTTTGGATCATCCCATTCATAAATTTTCAATCCCCATCGGTTATAAATAGTAGCATGTATAGTTTTCAGGTTAGCGTTTTTAACGGTAAAGACTTCATTTTTTCCATCACCATTAGGTGTAAAAATATTAGGTATAAATAGAGTGTCTAAAACTTCTATTGATGATAGAATGGTATCGCAACATGCGTTTGTATAACAAGCTAAAAGAGAAATTTGATAAACGCCATTTTGTTTGTAAATATGTTGCGGGTTTTCCAGAATTGAATTTTCTGTACCATCTCCAAATGTCCAGGAATAACTAGAAGCCCCGGTGCTTAAATTATTAAAATTTACTGACATAGGAGATTCATTGTCAATTGTGGGAACAACTATAGTATAATCAAAATTAGCCTCTATACCCAATTCCTGATTAATAATAATGGATTTAGAAACAATGCAATTATTCTGATCTTTTATATATACATTATAATAACCTGATCCAAACCCAGTAAGTAAATCCTGGCTTTGATAATCAGTTCCATCAATACTATATTGGTAAGAAGGAGTACCACCATTTGCATTTACCTTAATTTGACCATCCAAATGACCACAAGTTGCAATATTTCCTGTAAGGGTTGTTTGAATGCCCGTTGCTGCTGGAATATTAACAGTTCCTGTTTTGGTGCAACCTGCCAAATCCAGAATTGAATAAGTGTATGAACCTTGTGATAGGTTATTTGCCATTGTTCCTGATTGTGCATTTGACCAGCTAATAGTATAAGTTGGAGTTCCTCCATTTAAGGATACAATGCTTGCAGTTCCATCATTTTTGTCAACACATGTAGTTCCGGTATAGGAGACAGTTTCATTAATTAACGTAGGAGAACTAATTGTAACTGTTTCGTTAACCGAACAACCAACATTGTCAATAAAAGTTACAACATAAGTTCCCGGAGGTAAATTGTTAAATACATTCGATGAGCTTTGTTGAGTTCCATTAATAAGATAAGAAAATGGAGTATTAACACCAGATCCATTAATGGTAATTGAACCATCATTATACAATGCCCCTGAAGCAAAATCTCCGCAAGAAGTTGAATCAGTAACAATATTGTCTATCTGAGGATTTGGGCCTGCTATTAAGGTTTCCTGAACAGTTATAGAACAACCATTTGTATCTGTTACAACAAATTCATATGCTTGTTGACCCAATGAGTTAAAGATGTTTCCTGAATTAGGTTCTCCTGTAATGGGGTGGATGTATAAATAAGCAGGTGTACCACCAATTACAGTTAATTCAATTTCTCCATCATTGTTTGCACATGTAGGTTGTAGATTTACTGTACTTTGCAAAATTAATTCTGTTGGAGAAACAACATTTATGGTTGTATCTTTGATACAAACTACACCATTTGGACCTGTTTCTGTAATTGTAACTAGGTATGAACCAACAGGCAAGGTAAAAGCTGTATCATTTGTTTGAGAAAGGTAATCCCATAAGTAGGTGAAGGTACTTCCTGCCTGACCTTCGCCAGGGAAAACAACAGCAAAACCCAGTGAATCACCATAACAAAGATTATTGGAAATACTTACACTATCAATTGTAGGTGGAGCTATTGCCAAAACTTCTATGGATATAGTATCCCTACATCCAAAATCATCCATCCCAATTATTGTATAAGTTCCAGAAGCAAGATCAACCAGATCAGATGCAGGAACAAATTGAATTCCATTATCAATGCTATAAACATAAGGACTCTCGCCATTTAATGGATCAGGAATAATTATACCATTATCATTACCACATGTGGCAGGGGAATAAGTAGAAATAAATTGAAATTCTGTAGGTGCAATATTAAATGTTGTTGAGTCTTTATTTCCACAACGATCAGAAACAACAAGGTAATAAGTTTCTGCAATACCTGTAAAAGGCATATTTGGATTTGAAACAATTTCTCCATAACTCCAATTATAGTTATAGGGCTCGGCACCTCCAACAATATTTGCACTTACAGATATTGAGGTGGTGTTACATGGGACAATAGAATCAGGAATTACAGTAACAATAGGATCAGGCTCATCAGCAATATTTAATAGGAAAGTAATTGTATCCTCACCACAGCCCATAGTGTTTTGGTACACATGAATAATAAAGGTTTCATTTCCTTCCGCCAATCCATCAGCCAATGCAATAAAAGTAAATGAGGTGGTATTGTTACCAGGAAGAATCAGAACACTATCAGGAACAACTGTATAATCAACCACACTTATGGCAGTACCATCAAGGTTCAAATGAACTACGAGTGTATCACCCATATAATTTGAACGTGAAAAGACAATTGTAACTGTATCACAACCCTCTACTGTTGGGTCATTTCCGATCAAATAAATACTATCTAAACGAGGAACATTAATTTCATCAATAATTACATCCACAGTATCTCTACATCCAAAGTTGTCCATACCTATAACCTGGTAGGAACCATATAATAAATCTGTAAGATTAGGTCCGGGTAAAAATGTGGATCCGTTGTTAATACTATAGGTATAGGGGGCTTGGCCAACTATAACATTGGTTTCAATAACTCCGGTTGTATCACCGCAATTATCTGGTAGAGTAGTTGCAGTAAATTCAAATTCAGCAGGTTCTAATAAAAAATTAACAGTATCCTTATTTGCACAGCGGTCAGTAACAATAAGGAAATAAGTTTCAGCTACACCAGTAAAAGGAATATTGGGATTAGGTGCAGTTGAACCGAAACTCCAGTTGTAAGTATAGGGTGTAGCTCCTCCGGATATATCAGGCCCTATGGCTATGGAAGTGGCATTGCAAGGGACTATGGAATCCGGGATGAGGGCAAGTACCGGGTCAGGCTCATCCACAATATAAAGAAGTGCAGTAATAGTATCGTTACCACAACCTGAATTTGCCTGAACAACTGTAATTATTAATGATTCTGCGCCTTCAAAAATCCCATCAGTATTCGGAATAATTGATAAATAATTTACGGCTTGACCAGATGTAAATACAATACTATCAGCAATTTGAACATAGTCAGTACCATTTGCAGCAGTACCTGAAATTGTAAAATAGATAGTTTGAGAGGTGTTAATAAGACCTGGAGGCCTGATAAAAGCAAACATTGCAGTATCACATCCTTCTATTACTGAACTATCACCACTTACAGTTGTTGTTGCTATTTGAATATTCTCGGAACTGAAACTTCCACCTTCCAAAAACACTCCTGAATCATAACTACCATCACCCAAATCAGAAATGGCAATTTTAATGTGATAGGTTTGACCACATTGTACAGCAGACTTAGCCTCCAGTACTGTAGTGAAACCATCATATTGTACAGTTGTTCCACTACAATTGTTTACATAATACTGGCAGTTTGTACAAGCGCCTCCAGTTTGGTTTGTAGGACAACCGCTAAAATTACCATTATTTACATTGTTTATAGTAACAGCAGTAGTTGTATTGGGAATTAGGGCAATATTTTTAGCATTGTTTGAATAAATCCCAGTAATACCAGGGCCACTTAGAAAGAATCCAAAAGCATCATTAAAGGATGAATTAACAAATTCAGGATATTCCTCTGATCCGAAAACATAGCGGAATTTTACAGAATCGCCCATAGGAACAAAATCAAATTCAAGAATTGCTTTATCACGAATGTTGGTGCAATTATTACTTGGCCCGGTAATCCTGCATAAATCAGGATCATTTGTTGTTGTTCCCACATTTGTCCCTGCACTACCCAAATTATTTGGTCCTTGTGCCACATTTATATTTCCTGTTGCTAATATTACCCCATTTGCAATACCCATGTTAGAAGTTGCACCATTAAAAGTTCCAGCCTGAACTGTAATGCTATTTGCTGCTATTCCATTAAAAGTGATATTGGTTGCACTAACACCAGCACCCAAAAGTACATTTTGAACTAGTTGAGTAGGGGTCATTGTATTGGCAGTGGACAGAGGTTGTGTAAAACCATTTAAACCAAACAACAATAGGATTACAGAGAGTATGTTTTTTTTCATATAAAGAAAACTTAAAATAATTATTTTATTAAATATTGCATGAAAAAATCACTTCTATTCATGATCCTTTCCTTTACATTCACTTCATTCACATTATTCATTGCTAAATGCCTGTTAAGAAAATTCAAACCAAGATTTTTTTCTCCCAATAATGTTACGGTATAGCTGATTTTAGTTGAATTTTCCATATGTTTTTCAGTTGTTACAGAAAAATCAAGGTGAATTAAATGATCAGGATTGAAAATTTTATAATCAGCAACTTTGGAATCATCTACAATAAGATAATAATTTAAGGTTTTTTCATTTGCTTTCTTTTGAATCAGGGCGATTTCTTCAGTGAAAAAAGCTGTTTGTTGGGCTTGGGATGTATATATTCCTAAAAAAGAAATAAATAAAATTAAGATTGTTACAGGTATTTTTTTTTCCATAGAAGAAAACTTTAAAAAGGGTTTATTTATTAATTTCATTCAATTTTAAAAAATCAAGCATTTTACAAAGCAAAGACGGTGAAATTTTTAAAAGTTGCTTTTGTATTTATTTTTTTAATGTATGAATTAGCCCATTCACAAATAGGAAATAATTTGTAAACATATAAAATAAATTCTAAGATTATAAATATTAAAATTGTTCTTTAATGTAAATAATCAAACTTAACTAGAGTTTATTATACTAATTTAGTAGTGCAACTTATTAATTTTTTTTAAAAAAGCCAAATAAAATTAATTTTTTTTTGAAAAAATAAAAACCCCCACACTCTTATATTAAATAAAAAATACTTTAGCTTTAAAAAGTGGTCCATAAATTTAAATACTCATCATGTTATGAGGTTTTCCTGGAAAAATATTTTAATTCTAACAAGATCAAATTGCGAACGAGTTTCTTGTCTAAGGATCTGCCTGGTGATTTAATAGAATAAATTGCATTGCCCATTAAATTTTAGAATTTTCGATTTGGATAGTAAATTTTTTGTTTTTGTTGTAATACCAAATCTTTGAATGTTTTTAACTGCTTTTCTCTGTGGTTTTTATCGCCTTTTTTTTCAATAATTGTATTTGTATTGAATTGCGGCTAACAGGTCTATAAGAATCAGTGATTTTATCTAATAAATAATATTTTTTTTCTGGGGGTTTGATTTTAAGGTAATTAATGTAGTATATTTGTAAAATAAGGAGAAAAACTACCTGTAGCAAAAATTACTAAAAACTCCGGGAAGAATAGTATTATTTTCTAATTATATCCCTTTTCAATTTGTATTTTCTTATTAATTTTTTGATTTAATAACAAAATAAAAATACCACAATTTGTTAATTTTTTTTTATAAATCAACATTTAAAAGTTTATCAGTATAATTTTTTAATTAGCATTTTATCACAAACTTAAATTAAACACTATGAAAAATTTCTATTCTTTAATGAATAAAACTCTGTTGTTCTTTATTGCCAGTTTATTTTCATTATCGGCATTTGCACAACCTCTTTCAGGGTTAAAAAACATTCCCGGAGATTACGCAAGCATTGCCTTAGCAGTCACCTCGCTTAATTCCAATGGAGTAGATGCACCTGGTGTAACTTTTAATGTTACTGCAGGCCATACTGAATCGGGATTAATTCCAATGATTACTGCAACTGGAAGCTCTGCGGCTCCTATTGTATTTCAAAAGGCAGGAGTTGGTAATAACCCGATTATTACAGCTGGTATAGGTACGAGCACTACCCTGGATGGAATTATTCGTTTATCAGGTACTGATTACATCACTTTTGATGGTATTGATGTTCAGGAAAATGGTGCAAATACTGATGCAACTACACGCATGGAATGGGGCTATGCATTGTTAAAAACATCTGAAACGGATGGTTGCCAGTATGTAACGATTAAGAATTCTAACATTACCCTTAATAAGGCTCATACCCTTTCCACAGGTATTTATGTGGCAAATCACACTCCTGTTGTAACTACCAACCTGGTTGTTTCAAATGTATCTGGAACCAGTTCTTTTAATAAATTTTTCTCAAACACTATTTCCAACGTTTATGAGGGAATAAAAGTAACTGGTTATGGAACCACAACGGTTATAAATTTCCATGATGTGTTTAATGAAATTGGTGTTGAAGGAGGAAACTTAATTACCAATTTTGGAGGTGGAACAGTAGCATCAAACGGTATTTATACCAAGTATCAAAATAGTTTGAAAGTTATTGGGAATACCATTAACGGAGGCAACGGGACGGCTGCGATATTGCAAGGTATTCACATTGATGTGGCTGCATCTGCTTCTGCAGAAATAAAAGGTAATACAGTTACCATTAATGGTGGAGGAACATTTCATGCAATGCGAGGTATACATAATCAATCTGGAATTACTCCAGATGGAAATACAATTACTATTGATAATAACTCAATAATAAATTGTACTTATTCTACAGCAACTTCTGCTATTTTTCAAGGAATATTAAATACAGCAGGAGCGGATGTTGTGAACATTACTAACAATACAATTTCTAACTTTTCATATTCTGGTACAGGTTTATTGCATGGAATCCAAAATACAAGCACAAATGCAACACCAATAAATATTACTGGAAACACCATTTCAGACATCACCCGGGCTTCCGCAGCTTCAGGTATTATATATGTTGTACAAGCCACTACCGGATTAATTAATTTCAGCACGAACAACATTTTTAACATTAGTCAATCGGGAACAAGTGTTGTTTATGGGTATTATAACTTTGGTTCCCCAACCCTGGAGAATTATATAGGAAATAATATTTATAATATTTCAAGTTTAGGAACAGGGGCAGTGGCAGGTATTTATGTCAATACTTTAGCGGCAAGTGTTAGGACAGTTACATCCAACAAAATTTATTCTCTTTCAACTCAGGGAACTACTGTTTATGGATATTATGGTGCAGCCTCTAACCAGGTAACATTTAGCAGGAACAGAATTTCGGATCTTACTTCCAATTCTACAACCACTTCTACAGTTAATGGTATTCATATAGCTTCAGGAAACCATACTATTCAAAACAATATAATTGGAAATCTTTTTGCTCCTACAACTGCAAGTTTAGTAGCAGTAAACGGAATACAAATTGCAGGTGGTACTGCTCACAATTTATATTATAACTCTATTCACCTCAATGCTTCTACAAGTGCTGGAGGAGATTATGGTTCAAGCGGAATTTTCATTAGTTCAACTTCTGCAACTTTGGTTGTTAATTTAAAAAACAATGTGGTGGTAAATAAATCAACTCCACAAGGATTGGGAAGGACAGTTGCACTTAGAAAAGCAAATACAAATCTTGATCAAATAAGTGCTTCAACCAGCAATAATCTTTATTATTCGGGGGTTCCATCAGCTGCCAATGTAATTTATTTTGATGGAACTAATTATGATGAATTATTATCTGCTTATAAAACAAGAGTTTCTCCAAAGGAAAAAGCTTCTGTTACAGAAGATCCTTCTTTTTTGAGCTTAACTTCCTCATCTGTTAATTTTTTAAGACCAAATGCAACCATTCAAACAAAAATAGAGAGTGGAGCTTTTGAGATTGCAGGAGTAACAAATGATTATTACACACCTGGTATAAGAACAGGATATCCTTTGGCCGCGCAGGTAAATGGAGCTGGATTTAAACCGGATCTTGGTGCCATTGAAGGTGATTATTCTATATTCCCGGTTATTGATATTGGAATTACCAATTTGGCAGCACCTATGATGCCAAAGTGTTTGGGTACTGCAGAAACCATATCTTTTAGACTTTCAAATTTTAGTTCTTCACCAATTGATTTTTCAGTTGATCCGGTAACCATTGAATCTGCAGCAACCAATACCTCTAATGTTACTACCACTTTTGCTCCTGTTGTTTTAAATTCAGGAACCCTTGCAGGAGGAGGTACAATGAATATTGCTGTTAGCTTATCTTATGATATGTCTGAGGAAGGGGTCTATTCATTTACTGCTTCTTCAGCAACTCCTGAGGATAATAATGTTGCTAATGATACCTTAGTAAATAAATTAGTTGAAGTAGGTGCTGGTGCAGCTTCAGCTACCGAACTTGCAATTTGTGCCACTAAGGAAACTACACTTTTCTTAACAGGTAATTCTGCCTCTTCCATTCAATGGGAAAGCAGCAACGATGGGCTTGCTCCCTGGACTGCTGAAACCGGAACAGGAAACAATACTGCATCCTATACTGTTTCTCCAATGGCTACTAAGTATTACCGTGCGGTGGTTTGTGGAAATATGATTTCAGATACTGTTTTAATTGATGTAACATTTGTTCCTAGCCCTGTTGCCTCAGATGTTACCCGTTGTGGTGAAGGTCCAATAACAATTACTGCAACTTCTAATAACCCGGTTAATTGGTATGATGCTCCGGTAGAAGGTAACTTAATTGACACAGGATTGGTATTTAATAGGTACATGACAGCTTCTAACACCTTTTTTGCTCAGGCAATGGATGGTGGATCTGGACCGGAAACAGCAGGGAAACTTGCACCAAGCCTTACAACATCAACTTCTGGAAATGCATGGGGATTAGTTTTTAATGTTGTTAATCAGGATATGACCTTAAATTCGGTTAAAATTAATTCTGTTGGTGCAACAGCTGGTACTATGAGCGTTGAATTAAGGAGCAGTACTGGAGTTTTAATAGAAACAGTTGGTCCTTTTGCCTACGCTGCTGGAACTACAGCCAATCCTACTATAGTTACTCTTCCACTTAATCTTAATATTCCTGTAGGCACAGGATATAGATTGCAATCTGCGGCAATGTCTGGAGGATCAGTAATACGTGAAACATCCGGTAATACTTATCCCTATACATCACCTAGTGGCAATGTTTCAATTACCAGTGGTTTTATTACTAATCCGGGAAGTGCATCTTATTATTGGTTTTATGATTGGAATGTAACCTCAGGTTGTGTAAGTGAAAGAGTTCCGGTAATGGTAACTGTTACTCCAGCTCCTCAGGTTTTTGCATCGGTTTCAGATTCTCTGCTTTGCCAGGGTGATTCTACTACACTTACAGCTACAAGCGTAAATAGTGACTATACTTATTCCTGGTCACTTATGGATAGTACTACCTCAATTTCAGGAGCTTCGGTAAATGTAGCTCCAGCTTCTGATGCAATTTACATTGTTACAGGTGTGGATTCTGATGATTGTTTTGCTGTTGATACTGTGAAGGTTTATGTTAACCCGATGCCTCAAATTGCAGCTATTGCAAACGACTCTTCGGTTTGTAAAACTAATTCCGTACAATTGGATGTAACCAATCTTCCTCTATTTAATGCACCTGTAGGAACAGGTACCATTACCAACGGAAATCAGTCTTATCCAACACCATATGGAAATTATTATTGGGGGTCAAAACATCAAATGCTGATTAGGGCTTCTGAATTAACAGCGGCAGGAATATTGCCTGGTCCTATCAGTTCTTTATCTTTTGATGTTACTAACGTAAATAGCTGTCCTGCACTTGAAAATTATGAAATAAAGATTGGAAATAGTTCTTTAACTGTTCTTACAAGTACGTTCGAAACAGTTAATACTTCTGTGTTCTTTAGTGCATCATATTTACCTGTTGTTGGTTTAAATGAACATGTATTTAGTTCTGCTTTTGTTTGGGACGGTGTATCTTCAATCCTTGTTGAAACATGCTTTAATAACTCTAGTTATTTAGTTAATGGGAATGCTAGCGTTAATTCAACAGATGTAGGCTATAATACTGTAAACCGTAACCAAGGAGATAATGCAACAATTTGTTCCAATTTGCTTACTGGAACATTGCATACTGTAAGACCAAATATGAAATTTATGCAAAATTTTCAGTGTGATTTTGCTTGGTCTCCTTCAGCAGGTTTATCTGATGCTACTGTGCAAAACCCGATAGCTACTCCAGAGAATACCACTACATATAATGTTATAGCAACTCACCCTATTACAGGCTGTACAAGTTCTTCATCCGTAACCATTGTAATTATACCTGGTGCAGATGTTACTTTTTCTGTAACTGATATTAGCTGTAATAATGCCAATGACGGAGCTATGTCCTTTGTGCAAAATGATACTGCTTCTATTACTTATGTATGGGCGCATGATATTGCCGAAACAGCTACTTCCCTTACTGGATTAATGGCTGGTAATTACAACTTAATAATAACTAAAACATCAAATGGTTGTATGATGGAATTTGAACACATGATGGTTGATCCTGATGTAATTTCACTTAGCACCTCTGCAAATGATGCAACTTGTTTTGGAATTGCCTCTGGTGAGGCTTTTGTAAATGCTTCTGGTGGTACTCCTGGTTATTCCTATAATTGGAATACTATGCCAGCTCAAACCCTTTCAAATGCTACAAGTTTAGCTGCAGGAACATATCAGGTGACTGTAACGGATGAGAACGGATGTGTTGAAATTTCTTCAATTTTAGTTGGAGAGAAGGATCAAATTATCATCGCTTCAAACCTTAACAATGTTTTATGTTTTGGTGGAAATGCTGGCAGTATTACTACAAATTCTACAGGAGGAACAGGTACTCATGAATACAGCTGGAGCCATGATGCAAACAATACAAGTTCTTCTGCTGCAAACCTAACTGCAAATTCATACACTTTAACAGTTACGGATGATAACAATTGCACGGTTTCTGAGATGTTTATAGTTTCAGAACCTACTCAGATTGCAGGAGTAATTACAACTCAGGACGAAACATGTGCAGGTTCAAATAATGGACAAGCAACTGTTAATGCCTCAGGAGGAACAGGATTTTATGCTTATTTATGGAATAATACTTCTGGTCAAACAGGTTCCACAGCTTCAAACCTTGCACCTGGAGTTTACCCTGTTAAAATTACCGATAGCAATGGTTGTGAAAGTATGGAAAGTGCTACTGTTGGAGTTGGGAATAGTGCTCCTACTGCTGATTTTACCTTCAGTGCAGTTGAAAATACAGTAAGCTTTACAAGTACAGGTTTGGGTGCAACTTCATACAGTTGGAATTTTGGTGATGGAAGCCCTATTTCCAGTGTTCAAAACCCTGTTCATTCTTACGCTGATTATGGAAATTATTCTGTAACCTTAATTGTAACCAATAATTGTGGTGTTGCTTATACCCAGGTTCAACTTGTAACTACGGGTATTGCTGATCATAATGAAGCCTATACTTTTGATATATTTCCAAATCCAACAAGCGATTTGGTTAATATTAAATTCACCGGTTTGCAAACTAAAAATTTAACCGTGAAAGTAATCAGCTACAATGGACAATTGATTGTAAATGATCAGTTGAATAATTTCACTGGTGTTTACAACAACAGCCTTAACTTGAGGAATTATGCTTCAGGTATTTATACCGTACAAGTAGTAACTGATAATGGAATTATTACTAAAAGGATAGTGCTTAGCAAATAAATTTTAATTAATCCTCTTAAAATAGGATGTTCCTTTATTGGGACATCCTATTTTTTTTATGCTTTTTTTAAAACAGTGAAACCGATTTCTGTTTTTAATAGTTTTTTAGGCAGCCCTTTAAAAACAGATTAGTTTTAAGGGTACTCATTACACAGCGCTTCATTTTTGAATGACAGGTTGTTTTTTTAGGAGAAGAAAAAGAAAGAGGGTTTTGCCGCCCTTCTTTTCCTTTCTTGTCCATTCATTGTTGTCATTCTGAAAGAAGCGAAAACGAAATGAAGAATCTCTATCTGAGTGAATCATTTGCTGCTTGTGCTATTTGCAAGAGATTCTCCCTTTGGTCGGAATGACAGGGGTTGTTTTTTTAGGAGAAGAAAAAGAAAGGGGGTTTTGCCGCCCTTCTTTTCCTTCTTGTCCATACAGTCTTGTCATTCTAAATGAAGCGAAGCGAAATGAAGAATCTCTATCTGAGTGAACCATTTGCTCCATGTGCTATTTGCAAGAGATTTTCCCTTTGGTCGGAATGACAGGGGTTGTTTTTTTAGGAGAAGAAAAAGAAAGGAGGTTTTGCTGCCCTTCCTTTCCTTTCTTGTCCATTCATTGTTGTCATTCTGAAAGAAGAGAAGCGAAATGAAGAATCTCTCTGAGTGATCCATTTGCTGCATATGCTATTTGCAAGATTCTCCCTTTGGTCGGAATTACAGGAGTTTGTTTTTTTAGGAGAAGCAAAAGTAGGACGGCTTTGCTGCCCTTCTTTTCCATCTTGTTCATTCATTGTTGTCATTCTGAAAGAAACGAAGCGATTTGAAGAATCTCTATCTGAGTGAACCATTTGCTGCTGCAGGTGCTATTTGCAAGAGATTATCCCTTTGGTCGGAATGACAGTGGTTGTTTTTTTAGGAGAAGAAAAAGAAAGGGGGTTTTGCTGCCCTTCTTTTCCTTCTTGTCCATTCATTGTTGTCATTCTGAAAGAAGAGAAGCGATTTGAAGAATCTCTATCTGAGTGAACCATTTGCTGCTGCATGTGCTATTTGCAAGAGATTATCCCTTTGGTCGGAATGACAGGTTGTGTTTTTAGGAGTGGGAATAGAAGGTCAGGCAAAGCACTATACCCCTTAAAGTTCGCCAATTCTTTATCTAATCAAGGTAACATGCCCTTTATAGGTTAGAATTTCGCCTGTATTCGTTTTTAATGTTATTTTATAAACATATACACCTGATATAGCCTGTTTGCCGTGTTTGCCTATGCCATCCCATCCTTTGTGTAAATCTGTTGATGTAAATATCATTTCACCCCAACGGTTAAAAATATTCATTTCGAATTTATCTTCTTCGATACCAATTCCCTGAGCAATGAAAATATCATTTGCTCCATCTCCATCAGGTGTAAAAGCATTCGGAATATATACACCCATTGCCTGAATAATTGTAATATAATCAGTAACGCTATCCGTGCAGCCGAAATCATTGGTTATAATTAGAGTAACAGGAAATTCACCAATTTCACTGTATATGTTTGAAGGATTCTGCAAACCTGTTTGTATATTTCCATCACCAAAATTCCAGGCCCAGTTTGTGGAACCGAAAGAATTATCTGTAAAAACAATTAAAGGATTATCAGAATTTGCAACATATTTATTTGCAATAAAACTAGCCTTAGGCTTCGGATGTATAGTTATAAACCCTGGCATTGTTAACTGTGCGCTACATCCAAGATCATTCGTTACTAAAAGACTAATATCATAGGAACCTGAATTTTCATAACAAAAAGTGAAATTTTGTTGGTTTTGTATTTGTCCTGTTCCTATATTCCATGTCCAACTGTTAATAGCAGAATTACCAGATGTTGAATTATCAATAAATTTGATACAAGCTACAGGGCATACTCCATTTATATCTGTAGAGAAACCCACAGTTGGTAAAGGTTTTACATTTACAACTGCTTGTGCTAAATCTGACTGATTTGTACATCCATCATTAAGCTCAACTTGATAAATCAGGGTATCGGATGGTGAAACGGATATAGATTGAGAAGTGAAATTGCCTGGAGTCCATAAAAAGGTGTAACCAGTAATGTTGCCACCACTTGGATTAGCTGTTAATGTTGTGCTTTCACCCAAACATATTGAACTGGTTGAAGGAGTGATGGTAACATTTAAAGGATTTGCCACAGACACAATAAAGTTATGAATTGCTGATGTGCAATTTCTGCTATCGCGAATAATAACTGAATATGAAGTAGTAACAACAGGCGATACAGTATATGAGCTACCTGTTACAAAACCATTGTTATTCCAGTTAAATTCATAGCCGGGGGTTCCTCCAGCAGTATTTACACTTAATACAGTAGATTGTCCTTGACAAATGGTAGGATTTGATGAAGGAGTGAAGCTAACCTGATCAGGCTGGGTAATTACATAATTGATTAAAGCTGAACAACCATTGGCATCTGTAATAATAACGGAATGGTTCCCTGCACCAATTCCAGTTAAAACATTATTAGACTGTGGGGCTGCACCATTCCAGGAATATAAATAGGGTAGAGTTCCTCCATTTACATTATTAACAGTGGCTTCTCCAGTATTTCCACCATTACAACTAACATTAATTTGGGCTGCTGAAGCAGATAATAAAGCAGGTTGATCAACAACAACTGTTGCACTATCAGAACAATTTAAAAAATCGCTTACAATTACTGTATAAGAACCAGCACTTATGGAGTCTTCCTGAGCCTGTGTATATTGTCCAGAATTCCAACTGTAAGTATAGGGAGGCAAACTGCCAGATGCAATTACCTCAATTGTACCATTATTAGAATTAAAACAAGTAGAATGGGATGATGTGGCTAAAATAACCAATGGAGAAGCAACATTAACTATTATGCTGTCTCTTCCTGCACAACCGTTTATAAAACCAGTAACTATAAATTCTGATGTATCCAAAGGTGAAACTGTGATTGATTGTGTTGTTTCACCTCCGGGAAACCAAAGGTATGTATCCGCGCCACTAGCTGTTAGTATCGCAGAAGCTCCGTTACAAATGGAAACATCAGGTCCTGCACTAATGCCTGGAATAGTGTTGACCTTAACAGTTCCAATAGCTGAGCTGGTACAGTTATTTACAGTTTGTGAAACAGTATATTCTGTTGTATTGTCAGGAGAAACGGTAATGAAATCGGTTGTGAAATTACCAGGTGTCCATAAAAAGGTTCCTCCTATTAAGGATGAATTGGCATATAAGGTTGCAGAATCTCCTAAACATATTGTATCATTGTTAACAGTTAATACAGGAGTAGGCTTAACTAAAACCAATGCGCTTGCCATTTCACTTATACATCCTGAAAAGGAATAAAAAAGGCTAAAGGTTGAATCTGCCAAAGGACTTACCAAAAGGGTAGAGGAGCTAGCACCGGTACTCCAGTTATATGTTCCACCAGCAGCGGAAACAACAGGAACCAACAGGACAGATGATCCAGAGCATAGTGATGTATCACTTAAGGAAATCTCAGGTTGTTGAATTACTGTTACAAGAGCAGTATCATTATTTGAACATCCATTTAAAGTATAAACTACAGAATATAGTTCTGAACTGAGTGGGTTAACGGAAATACTAGAACTGATCTGCCCGTTCGGTGACCATTCATAGCTGCCTCCAGCAAGATTAGTAACTGCATTGAGGGTTCCCGAAAAACCTTCACAAATAGTAATGTCATTCACTGAAATAGTGGGAACTGGCTTAACAGTAACAGTAGAAGTGTCAGCTAGGGAAGGGCAACCATCAAAAGTATAAATAAGAAAATAATTTTTTGTAGAATCAGGACTAACAGTAATTGTGGCTGTGGTTTCACCTGTTGACCATGCATAGGTACCGCCTGGATCAGATACGTTTGCCATAATGGTTGCGTTTTCACCCGGGCAAATGAAATAGTCGTTTAAAGTTACAGTAGGGGCATAATTAACAGCTACCGTAGCCGATGCAGGTTGACTTGGGCAATTTTGCAGCGTGTATACAACAGAGTATGTTGTACTTGTTGCTGGTGATACTGAAATGCTCTGGGTTACCGCGCCATTAGACCATAAATAAGTACCCCCTGTTGAACTAGGATTGGCTTGGAGTTGGGCTGTTCCTCCTGCACAAATGGTAGTGTCTTGAAATACTGTAACAGTAGGAGTTTGATAAACAACAATTAAAACAGAATTTGAATTTGCTGTATTACCGCAAAATGTAACTCTGGCCCTAAACCAGGTTGTAGCGTTTAGAGGACCTGTAACAAACGATGAAAGCGTGTCTCCGGTAGAATTTGTCCATGTTGAACCACCATTTATTGAAGTTTGCCACTGAATAGTTGTTCCATTGTTACCTGCTAAATTTATTGTGGCAGAATTTCCGGAACAAATTATGGGCGTAGCTGTGCTTGCGGTGCCTGCAATTGCAGCACCACCAACAGTAACAACAACATCCTTTGCTATTATTGTTCCTGTACATAAATCTGTAACCTCGGCCCTGTAAGTAGTGGTTATAATTGGATTTACTGATTTAACAGGGCCTGATCCAAGCCCACTGTTCCATTGATAAGTAAAATTTCCACATCCTCCAGAGCCACTTGCTGTAAGAATTGAATATTGCCCGGGACAAATATTTGCAGGATTGGCAGTAACATTCAAAAATAAAGGAGGTTGTACCCCAGGGGTTTTAAAGGTGAAAGTCGCCGACCATGGACCCTCAGAGGATGTTCCCTCTGAAATATATTCCCTTACTTGTAATTTATATACTGTTCCCGGACATAAAGATGAAAAGTCTATAACTAAATCCGGATAAGGCATTTGGATTGCATCGGGTTTAAAAATATTACCAGAGGTATGCGTTACAGCACCCGTAAAAGAAATTCCTGCACAAACAAGCTGCACTTGCATGGAATAACCTCCGTTGTCATTACATCCGTTTGTTGCTGCATCTGATTCTCCTGAAATGGTAACTGATGTTGAATCTGAGGGTATGGTGAAAGTCAAATTTACTAGTGGCAATCCATGACAGGCATGTACCTTTTGTACCGAAAAAAGAAGGGCGGCCAAAACAAAAAGTATATGTAATTTTAATTTCATAATCATAAATATTTAATAAAAGAGGCTGAAAATGGTATTTTCTGCTCTTTTGTTTTCAAACGCAATATATACTTTCCCTCCAAAAGGAAGGTAATATTTATACGTGTAATCTCAGAATTGGTTAAACCTGTAACAATAACTTTACCTAAATTATCAATTATTTCATAAGTAACAGGATTTAAGCCTGAATAATTTAAATTAATGTAATCACTGCATGGATTGGGATAAATTTTAATATCAGTGGCACCAGGTTTAGAATAAAAAACAACATTTACAGGGTTCTCGTTGAAATTAACCCATTGCATTGCATTAAATCCTGCAATAAAAGCATCTCCATCCATTATATAAGTAGTTTGGAATGCATTTGAGCTTACTGGTAAATCAGAACTATAGGTATAACCTGTAATGAAAACTTCATTATTATCATTAATAACAATATCCATGGATTTATCATCCTGATTTCCTCCGAAATAAGAGGAATAATAAAAATTTCCAGCAGTATCAAAAACACATATAAATGAGTCAGTACCACCCCCATTATTTATTTGGGTCGCATTGCTTGAAGCGGGAAGGGTTTGGCTATTGGAAAAACCGCAAGCAAATAAATATTTACCAGAATGAAATTT
This sequence comes from Bacteroidota bacterium, assembly GCA_013696965.1. Classification (NCBI taxonomy): domain Bacteria; kingdom Pseudomonadati; phylum Bacteroidota; species Bacteroidota bacterium. Next base: position 117,127 of record JACCXN010000057.1, read on the forward strand.
CATTTCAAGAATCCTGTCATTGTTATTTCCATCAAAGTAAGTAGACCAAACCAGGTTACCATTTGAATTGAATTTGGAAATAAAACCTGCTTCGGTCCCCTGCTTAGTAGTTTGGAAAGAATTTCCTGCAATATGAAAATCATTGCTTTGGGTTACTCCTGAGAGGTACACATTTAAATCTTCATCGCTGGTCATACCTGCAGGGTCTTCATAGGAAGAACCTCCAAAATAGGTTGACCATTCTACGGATCCTGCTGTATTAAATTTAGTCAGGTATGCATCAGCAGAACCAGCATTGTAAGTTTGAAATGCTCCAATAGTTACAGGAAAATCATTGCTGTAAGTATCACCGGTGATTAAAATATTGCCAGCCTTATCAAATGTAACAATATGAACATCTTCAGAAGCTGTACCTCCAAAATAGGTTGAATAAAGCAAATTCCCTTCCGAACTGAACTTAGCTACAAATGCATCTCGGGCCCCTGCTAATGAATTTTGTGCACTGTTTGCTGTTAAGGGTAAATTAACACTTGTGGTAAAACCTGCTATTACAATGTTATCAAAGTGGTCAACATCCATTGTTAATGCCGCATCTGCACCAGATCCACCAAAATAAGTAGACCAAATGAATTCACCCATTGGATTCAACTTAAGTATAAAAGAATCATAACTTCCTGCAATTGTATTTTGCCATGCATTGGCACTTATATATAAATCAGTACTGTTGGAGTAGCCTGCTACCAGAATGTTTCCTTGTGAATCAAATTTTGTTTTATATGCAAAATCAATGGATGATCCTCCATAATAAGTAGACCAAAGGATAGTTCCGCTTGAACTGAATTTTGTTATTACTGCATCATAATTAGCTTTTTTTGTTTGCTGAATCACTCCTTGGGTAATTGGAAAATTCGCACTTGCAGAAAATCCTGTTACAACAATATTGTTTTCAAAAGAATCTATTCCATGAAGTTCATCCGAATCACTCCCACCAACAAATGAAGCCCATATAACAGAGCTACTTCTATCATTAGTAGATAGGGAAAAGTTGTAAGTTTGGGGATCAGTTTTTTTCAAAGAAGAGGCATTGAATATTTTATTACTGAAATAAAAATTAATATCACCAGCTGTTGTACTTGAACTTACCTGGTTTCCATTAACAATTAAATCCTTTGAACCCATTAGAATAAATTCCGAAATTCCATTAATTGTAGAATTATTATGGTATTCAATCCTCAATCCATTATCCGTTTGTATTTGTAAAACAAGTTCTGAACCTGTTTCAACATTTTTATAAATTAATGTTTTATAAACTGCTGAATGATATGTTTTACCATTCAAATTAAAGTTTACTGGATAAATTATGTCAGCTGGCACAAGTTCTATTGTATTCCCTGAAAATTCCAGGGGTAAAAGATCAAGCCTTTGAATAGAGTAGGAAGGGGATAATTTATTTTCACTAAATGTTTTACTTTCTATTTTCTCACTATTAGTTGCAACAAAGCTAATAGCATTATCAAGGAAAAATATTTTACCGCCAGGAATAGTTGTATAAAACCTTGTTTTGCTATTGTCTTGCAATTGACCTTTGTTTTCTATAAACCCAGACATCCTTTGACCCCTTACTTCAGCTTGGGCTAAAAGAGAGGTTGATAAAGTAATAATCCAAATAAATGAAAGCAATTTTTTCATTATCTTATTAAAGTAAGCTGTCCTGAATAATTAAAATCTTCTCCTAAATAGTCGGTAAAAGTTATGACGTAAAAATAAACCCCATTTTCCGATTCCTTTCCATTCCATCCTTCCATGCTGTTTTCCCATTCGTAAATTTTCTTTCCCCAGCGGTTAAAAATTTGTCCGTTGAACGTGCTCATTCCCTTCCCTTTTATAGTAAAAACATCATTTTTGCCATCCCCATTTGGAGTAAAAACATTGGGAATAATAAAATCCAAAGGTTCTTCTATTACTATTTCAAGGCTTATTGTATCCGAACATCCATCTATATTTGAAGCAACAAGAATTACAGTATAACTTCCCCTGTTTTCATAAGTCATGGAAGGATGTTCCTGGTTTGATTTTTCACCAGTACCAAAATTCCAAAGCCAATTTGTAGAATTTATTGAAGTATTTGAAAAGAAAATTTCAGCCGGGGTTTTTTCTGTAAAAGCAGAAGGAAAGAATCCCGCTGTAACCGATTCACCTATATTGGGAATATAAACAGTATCGGTTATTTGACAACCTTTTGCATCTAAAACTGTTAAAATATTATTACCTGAATAGAGATTCATAATATCTACTTGATTGTTTACAGTATAAACATAAGGCGCAGTTCCGTTTTCAACTCCGAGAACATTAATGCTGCCATTATTAATTTGACAGCTAGTGTTTTGAACGGAATATAAAGTCTTAATTCGTAGGGGTTGGTTAATAATAACAGTTTCTTTATGATGGCATTTTGAATTATCATCTGTAATTGTTACTATATATAATCCTGCAGTTAAACCATTTATGCTTGATTGTGTATTTCCTTCCGGAGCCCAAATGTATGAATATGTTCCACCTGTTCCCCCTGATACGTTTACTGAAGCACTGCCGTCACTTCCTCCCCAACAGCTTGCTGGAATTGAATTTGGTGTAACATTCAGCGCAGAGCCCTGTACAATTACTAAAACGGTATCAGTTTCAGAGCAGCCCACAGCATTATCAACAATAACAATATATTGTGTTGTGCTATTTGGAGATGCATCCGGACTCGCTATTGTTGCATTATTAAGTGTTGTGGAAGGAGACCAAAGATAATTTACTGCTCCACTGGTATTATAAACAGCAGCATTAAGATTTGCAGAAGAGCCTGGACAGATAATAATATCGTCTCCTGCATTAACCATTGGAGCTTGGTTTAAGGTTATATTAACACCATCAGAGGCAGAGCATCCATTCGCATCAATACCAGTAACAGTATATATACCAGGGTTTGCTGTTTCTCCTGATAATATTGGAAATTGTTCATTTGCATCTGAAAGTCCCTCTGTAGGAGTCCAGGAATAAGCTATACCACCTGTGGCTGAAAGAATAACGGAACTGTTTGTACAAACACTAAGGTCAGTTCCCGCATCCACATTAGGCAAAGGGTTTACGGTAACCGTAACAGTGGTTGTATAGGGACAAGTTGCTGAAACAGCGGTAACTTCATAGGTTGTTGTGCTTGTTGGAGATGCAATAGGATCTCCTATTGTGATATTGCTAAGGCCAGTACTCGGAATCCAGGAATAATTAGGAGCAGAACTTGCCTGGAGTTGAACTGAACTACCCATACAAACAGATCTATCCTCAATAGTAAAAACGGGTGAGGCAAGAACCTGAACATCAACAAATGCCTCTGATGAACAACCCTCGTTATTGTAAACTGTAACATAAAATCTTGTATCAGTTGTAGGGTAAGCCGTGGGATTGGCAATGCCTGAGTTATTCAAAAAAGAATCCGGATCAATCCATTGATAACTTGTTCCGCCAGTTGCATTGAGTTGTACTCCAGAACCATAACAAACCTGCTTATCAGGACCTGCAGAAGCAATTGGATTATTCCCCACTTGTACCGTAACTGAATCAGTTTTTATACACCCGATATTATCTTGCATTGTAACATAATAAGTTGTGGTTGTGGAAGGATTAGCAAGAGGATTTGCAATATTATCCTGATTTAATCCGGATGAAGGTGTCCACAAATAACTTATTCCACCATTTGCGTTAAGTTGGGTAGCATCTCCATCACATACTGGAGGAGCAGTATCTACTGAAAGTACTTTTGGATGAACATTAACATTAAAAGTATGTGTATAAGTACATGTCAGATATTGAACCGTTAGCAAATAACTTATGGTTGTATCTGTAACAATAGTTGGTGATCCTAAAGTGGTATCTACCATGAGATTAGGATAATTCCAAAAATAATTACTATTTGGATACAAAGCATCATCAAGCAAGGTAATGCTCCAATTATCAATTGAACCCTCGTTTCCTGGGCCATCATCAATAACCTCAAGAGTCCATGTTCCATTTACTGCAGAACCAACAATAGAGGCAAATCCACCCATCCCCTGAGGTTTGAAATAACCGTTAAAGGGAGCTGTTCCAATAGTTATATTCCTAATGGCAGTATCACTAAAACAAGTGTTGGTATAATTTACGCCAGTGCCACCATTATTCATGCTTAAATTTAAAATGTCGCCACTTGGAGAATGCAGTTTTATCTGAAGATCGGAAGTTTTTGTATGGGTAAGTTTCATACAAACTCCTACAACAGTATAATTTTTCGAAGTAGTAGCAAACATCCCTGAAACTAAAATTTCAGCAGTGTTTGCCCTTAAATCTTTAATAGGACGTTTCACTGGATCTGTAAAAGTATATTGTGATCCTGGCCCAATTGTTTCTTTTGGTACAGCGGGTTCAAATACAATAGTTTCTCCGGGACAATGTGTAAAAGAACTTATTGAGGTTGATGGAGCTACATAAATTGTAATGGCTTGCGAACCTGTAAATCCTGTGCAAGTATCCCGTCCTGTAACAATGTAATTGGTAGTTACACTAGGGCTCACAGTTTTCACCCTTCCGTTTCCTAAAGAAATAAAAGTTCCAACAGTTGTTTCTTGCTCCCATTTATAAGTAATTGTTCCACAACCTCCAGTTGAAAGCCCGTAAATTGTAGTAGAGTTTCCGCAAAGCAGATTTGTGTCCACACCATGGGCAGTTATTACTGGTGGAGGAGGAGGTGTACCAGGGGTGGTGAAGTAATAAGTTGCCGACCAGGACCCTATCGCTGTTACAGGATTCCCCGTTAGCCTTTCCCTTACTCTCCATTTATAGGTAGTTCCTGGACATAAATCAGAAAAAGGTATTACAACCGGATTATATGGAGCTTCAATGCAATTAACCTTTGTAATAGGTTCAGAAGAATAATTAGCTACTCCCTGAAAACCACTCATAGTACATATAATCTCTACCTGAAGATAATATGCCTGAGGGCCACAAGTGGCACCATCGGAACTTCCACTTATAATAAGTTCGGTTCCCGTATTACTCGAGGTTAAATTTACAATTGGCATGGCATGGGTTGCATTTACTTTTTCTGCCATTTGAAGCACTGAAAATAAAAAGAACATCAAAAAAATAAGATTTCTTTTCATCGTAGATGGATATTTAAATTTAATTCTCATGTTTTCCGAATCCCATTATTTGTTCAATATTATTTTCCTGGTCAACACTTGTTTATCCGTTAATATTTGCAACATATACACTCCTGCAGATAAATCCTCCATCTCTATTTGTTTTGCGTATTCTCCTTTAAAATTATTTTTCACCTCATCCAAAATTATTTTTCCATTCATATCCATCACTTTTATTTCAATTCTCTCTGAATAACTAGCAGTAAATTTAATTGTTACAGATCCTGTTGTTGGATTTGGATAAATTTTCATTGCGTAATTATCCTTTAAATCCAACATTCCTACTGCTTCTGTACCTACTACTGCATATGCTGTATCATTACCACAGTCATTACCAACTATGTGCACTATTGAATAATAATCATCATTAATATAAGTATGTATTGCACTTTGATTCATAATAAAACTACCATCACCAAAATCCCAGAAATAGTAAGTTGCATTCTGGGCAGTGCTCACGCAGGAAATGGTTTTACCAGAAATACTTGAGGTAAACGAAGCTTCAGGAGCAGTTTCCACTGTTACAATTAATGAATCCTGAGAAGAGCAATTAAAGGTATTTGTTCCTGTAACAACATAAGTTATTGTATTAGTTGGGCTCACACTAATGGAACCTCCATTTAATCCTCCTGGCATCCAGGTGTATACATTCGCTCCATTGGCTGTTATTGTTACTGAATCACCCAGGCAAATGGTTTTATTTGAACCTGCATTTACCAGGGGAGGAGGATTTATTTTAACTTTAATGGTATCTGAGTCCGAACAACCATTCACATCGGTTACAGAAAGAATATAGGTTCCGGATAAATCAACTGTAATTGTATTATTTGTTGAACCATTACTCCAATTGTAGGTATTAAAGCTATTTGCAGCATTAATAGTTACTGATCCTCCGCACTGTTCAATGTCCGGTCCTAAAGAAAGCTGGGCAGCTGGATTAATATTTACTGTAACGCTGTCACTAACAACACAACCATAAATGTTTGAAACCTCAACCCAATAAATACCCGAAGTTGAGGCAACAATAGTTTGGGTAAAAGCACCTGTATTCCATAAATACATGTCTCCTGGATTCTGAGCATTTAAAATAACAGGCTCTCCACAAGTAGATATTACCGAACCTATATTTACAGTTGGTGCCGGAGAAAAGTCAACCTCAATATCATCTGAGGCTATGCAACCTTTATTGGAAGTAACTTGTACAGAGTAAATTCCTGAAGATTGTACCAATAAGCTTTGATTGGTTGAATTTGTGTTCCAAAGATAAGTTGAACCCGGATTTCCAGCATTCAAGGTAAGCGTTCCGCAGATAACAGTATCATTACCAAAATCAACAACTGGAATAGGATTGATTTCTATATCAATTGAATCTCTTGTTAAACATCCGTTATTGTTAACATCCACAAAATACAATCCTGAACTTGTTACAAAAATAGAATTTCCTGTTTCCATTGTATTCCATAAAAATGTATTTCCAGGATTGCCAGCCTCAAGAGTTGCAGAGCCACCGCATTGAGAAATATCATTTCCTAGATCTACTGTTGGATATGTATTTACGTTTATAGTTACAGAAGAATTATCCTTGCAACCACTAGGTCCAGTAACAATTACATTATAAGTGGTTGTGGATAATGGGTTAACTGAAATAACTTGTGATGTTTGTCCCGAACTCCATAAATAAGAATTACCTCCTGTTGCTGTAAGAATAGCTGTTTCCCCTTCACAAATAGTTTGATCAACGCCTGCACTTGCAGTTATTGCAGCACCAAATGTAATGTTAACTGTATCAGAAACTGTACAGGTATATACATTTGTTGCGGTAACCCAATAAGTTCCTGATGTTGTAATTGTTTTAGTGCTGTTTGTTGTCCCGTCATTCCATTGTAGATTAGTTCCTGGTTCTTGAGGACCTGGATTCAGTACATAAGATGTTGGCCCGCAAATAGAGGTATCTGCGCCTAAGTTAACCGTTGGTACTGGAAGAATGGTTATTTCAACAGTACTGGTAGTGTCATATGCAGCACATACACCTAAAGCCTGAGCTGATACCACTGCTCTAAAATGAGTGGAGGTATATAGGGGTCCGGTTCCATAAAAAGTAGAGGTGGAGCCTAAGCCAGTAAGATTTGAGAAATTCACTCCTCCATCTGTTGATGCTTGCCATTGAATTGCCCCTGTAGATCCTAATAATTGTAAAATTGTACTGTTTCCACCGCACATCATTGTGTTTCCTGCGCTAATGTTGCCTGCATTACTTTGTGGTTGTTCCCCAATTCTAATGTCATCAATGGCTATATTATCTCCAAATTTACTTACTGCAATAAATGCTACCCTTACCGATGTTGAATTAGAAAGATTAGAGAGACAAACTCCGAATTTTTTCCAACCAGGAGTAGTGTAGTTAGCATTATACCTTGATAATTTCGCAATAGTGTCTGACCAGGTATTCCCCCCATCATAGGATAAGCAAACATAAAGGCTATCACGGTTAAAAGCGTATGCATTGTTTTGGCTCATATAAAATTCAATTCCAGGATTGCTTAGTACTGTCAAGTTTAAACAAGGTGAAAAAAAGGCAGAACTTACTCCAGGGTCAAAATAATTGGAATTGAACAATAAGGTACCATTGGGCGAAAAAGGTGCAAGGGTAGGATTGCTGATTGTTCCTGTTTTAAATTCCCAAGTACCATTCCCTGACATCTGGCTAATTATCCAGTTTGTTGTTGTTGTATTAAAATTAACAGTGGATGGAAAAAGTGAAATGTTGTTACTGCTAATTGTAGAAGGATTCATGCTATTATTAGTAGTGTCATAATCAGCCAAAACAACTGTATTTGCATTAAATGTAAAGTTCCCTTGATTATTAAGCATATCTAAGGAGGTTGTAACCTGAACAACCATTGTATCAAGGGAGTTAATAATTCCAGAGGTCAAAGCAACAGAATATGTTGTATTAACCGGTCCGCTAACAATTACATTTAGGGTTGCATTATTAACAGAAAAATCAATTGGATTAAAACTCATGTTTTTAATTGCAACGCTAACAATTTCATTTGCAGAATAACAATTAAGGGAAATTGGTGTTACAAGCCTAACTGCGCCAATATCTGTTCCTACCGCCTCCAGTAGTTTGATATCATCCAAATGGAGTTCATAGTTTTTTGTATCAAGTGTAGTGCCGTTTGTAGCATAAAAACCTATAATAATATCCTGATTTACATAACCAGATAAATCAATATATTGTTCCTCTAAAAGTGGAGTAAGATTGGATGAGGCATTATAAGTTGCAATTGTAATCCATGATAATCCACAATCTGCCGAAAGTTTAACTTCGAGTTTGTCATCCGTTCCCATTGTTGAGGGTTCAGTTAAAGAATTTGCCTGGGTTACAGCTATCTTAAATTTAAGAAGTGTATTTGGGGTGGCTTTTATTTTCGGCCCTATTAACCATTCATATTTATTGGTAGAAGATAAATTCACCGCAGCGGTAATGTTGGTTGATGATCCAAGTCCTGTTACCTCAACCCATTTTGCATTTATTGCAACAGGAGTTACTGCTCCCTGGGCTTCCTTCCAATTGGGAAATATGGTTGTTAAATTTGAACCGTTATAACCCGTAAAATCTACAAAAAGTGGTAAAGAAGTAGGTGCCGTAAATGTTCTTTGGGCAGAAAACAGCAGGGAATCGTTATTCATGTTTCCATCACCTGTTATATCTGTTTTAGCCTGAATGGCATAAGTGCCGTATATAGATAAATCTGCATTAGTGGTTACTGTTACAAGCAGGAAAGAATCGGGTAAAAGAATGCCTGAAACAATATTTGATGTAAAGGATTGATTTATTGGTCCGTTAATTACTACTTCAACATTCAAAGGATTTAGCGAAAAATCAACAGTATCAATACCATGATTTTTAACTCTTACAACAATTGTTTCATTTGCTGTAAAACATTCTTTGGAACTTGAAGGTGTAGGAATTGAAATGGCTCCCATATCAATTGGAAAATAATCCTTGATGAGAATATTATCAATATGAAAATCGTAATTTTCAACATTAGCAATAGATCCGTCAGTAGCATAAAACCCCAACATTATCAATTTACCATTAAAACTACCTAAATTAAAGTTAAATGCTTGCAAAGAAGTTGTAAGATTCGAAGCTGCGTTAAATGTATGTATTGTAAACCATGTTACTCCGCAATCATCAGAAACTCTCAGTTCAACTTTGTCATCGGATCCCATTGCAGAAGGTGTGCTGAGTGTTGTGTAGGCTGTTATGCCAGCATTAAAGCTTATAGTTGTTACTGTAGTGGCAGGGAACAATTTACTTACAATCCATTCATTCTTATTTGTAGAATGCAGCCGAACCTTTGCAGTTTGATTCGATACTCCACCAACTCCTGTTTGAGAAGACCATAATGAATTTGTAATAACCGGTGTTGTTGCGCCTACACCTTCTTCCCATGCTGGCCAAAGTGCGTTTATGTTATTTCCGGTAAAACCGGTAAAATTTACTTCAAGTGGCAGAAAGTTAGTGTTTTCAACATTTACACTGATTTTTAAAGTGTCATTGAGTGAAACCATATCTCCAGATAATACAGTGTAACCCGTAAATTCATAAATTCCTCCAAAAGAAATTATGTAGTTAGCTGCAACAGTGGTGTCAATTGTACTTCCTGAACTAAATATCCCGGTATTTAGATTTATTGCAGGAAATGTTGCAGGGTTAGGTCCTGTAACAGATGAGTTAAGAATCAGATTATTTGTACTTAAGTCAATATCGAACCCATAATTGCTGATCCTGAAAGTAACATTGCTGGTCATTCCCGGGCATGTTCCTGGTGCTATTAATGCGGATACGCCAACATCTTTTGAAATTGGCGTTCCATCAAATTCATCAGCTCCGATATCTGTATTTATTCCTCCTCCATTTACCGATCCCATTGGACCTGGCCTGTCATCTCCGTCTTTATCAGTATTTATTGCCGCAATTACAGCTCCTCTTGATTCAAGATTGGAAGCTGTAGTATAAAAAGATGAATTTATGCTTAAATCACCTAATGATGGATTTACAAACAGTGAGGAAGCCGGCACATTGACAGGGGGTTCAAAATAAGAAGAATTATCACCAGAAGATATTGATTTCCATTGGGAAAGTGATGTGTTTCCGGTTCCCCATTCACCCATTGCATTCACATTGTTAGAAAAATAAAAGTTGTTGTTAGAGGTGCTCGAGTTCCAGGAAGCTGAAGGAGTACTCGCATTATTTCCTATGGCATAATTGGTTGAGGTACCCCCTGTTCGAACATTATAAAACAGATTGTTCCTTAAAGTAATAGCAGAGGTATTGGATCTTAAAAAACAATATGTTTTAACAGATCCTGAACTAATGCCACCTCCAATAAAAACAGAATTATAATAGTATTTTGAGCTTGAAAAAGCTGAATTATCCCATATTCCACGAATAACCACCAAATTTGTTCCTGTAGTATTGGATAGCGATATCATATTATTAGCAACTGTCCAATTACCTCCGTTTACATGAATTCCTGTAAGCGCACAAGAAGCTGAAGAAGATGTATTTCTTAATCCATATATATTATTCAGAGAAATATTTCCCCCTGAAGTGTTTGTTGAAACACATATTGCATTGGAGTATGTCCCCGCGCTGGCATGTGTAGGCCTCAAATTAAAAATTGTATTGCCAGAAATCAGTTGATTAACTGTTGAGGAGGATGAATAAATCCCCAAAACGGCTGATGTTATAGAGTTTGTGGTTGATGAGTTTGAATACAAATCATGAATGCTATTGTTTGTTATTGAAATGGATCCTGATCCTGAATTTATTATACCTCTTGTGGAATTGCCAACACCAGATGCAGAATTAACAAGATTAGCAATGCTGTTGTTGTTAATGTTAATGGTTGATGAAGAGGATGATAAAATACCTGTAATTAGTCCTGTTCCTGAGCTGGTAATTGAATTTGCAGCAATTTGATCTCCAATAATATTGGTTAATAAATTTACTCCTCCACCTGTAATATTAATACCTGCAAAAGAAACAGCTCCTGTTGATGTTAAAGAAATATTTTGAATTACATTACCTGAAACGGTAGAACCAGTGTTTGCTGTGGATACAACAATTCCTGTAAATTGAAAATTACCTGAATTTACCCATGGTAAACCAGATGCCCCTAGATTACTTCCACCTATAAAATTCCCGCTTATTACATTGCCTGATGAATTTGCACCAGGAATAAAGTTAATTGCTGTTTGAGCCGCACTAGGGGCAGTTGAAAGGGTGTTGTAAAAACTGTTTCCGCTAATTTCCCAGTTATTTCCATTTCCTGTGGAAGTAATATTTATTCCAATGGAATTAAAGTTGAAAATAGAATTGTTTTTCAGAATGTTCCCACTATTTGCTGAAGCTACTGTTCCTAGGGAATATATTGCAGTACTTATTAAAGCATTTACATCACTTCTGTCCCTAATGTTGCAACTTTCAATTGTATTGTTGCTGTTTCCTGTTGTTGTATTGCTTGTACCAAAAAGTATGTTTCCTGATCCGGAAGTGGATGTATTGGTGTTTTGGCTTTCTATGTTTAAATAAGATAAAGTGTTGTTTGTGGCACCATTGATAAAGCGAAAAACAGGACCAAACGTGGTAACAGATCTGGTATTCCTAATTGTCCATTCTTTAACTCCGCTACCACCTGGTCTGCCATCAAAAAACAAATTACTAACACCGTTAAATGTAATTAAGGAGGCGTTTGTTCCTGGATCACCAGAAGTAACACGGTTTGTAACTCCTGTTGCTGGTCGAATGGTTGCAGTATAATTTCCCCCGTCAGTTGTCAACGAATTAAAAACAATTGGAAAATTTTCACCACTTGTTCCATCATAATCTGATTGTAATTCAAAAATCACATTTCCAGTTAAGGTGGAACTGTTAAGAACATTCGCTATCTGGGTTAATTTTTGATAATCTAATGAGCTGCTACCAACATAATATAATCCGCCTGCGAGTAGGGGTGGGGGAGCGCAAACCAGCGAAATGTTATCAATAGCAGCTGCAGGATTATTTCCAGTGGTATTATCGTTTTGCCAGGTGAAAATTAACCTGCCCGTAGAAGATGTGGTACTATTACCGGCTACATTACCAGGAATATTAATAGTAACGTTTTGATAGGATCCTTGTATATTGTAAATACCCAATAGAACTGCTCCGGGAATGGAGGTATTAGGTGAAATTGGTGATCCTGCACTTGGAGTAACAGATGTAGGTGCAAGCGATACAAGCATTGCATGGCCTGTTTTTCCCAATCCTCTCCAATCAAAACTAAGTGTTATGTTTGATTCTCCCGCAGGGAAAATTACATCGTAATATATGTGAGTTGTAGAATAAGTATAGCTATAGTTGTTACTCGCACCTCCATCACTGGATATATAAGCTGTGCGTGCTCCTCCGGAGGAGGGTTGAGTGGCCGTTCCTAAAACCCATTGATTTGCTTGAGTTCCATTTACTATTGTCCAACTATTTGATGAAAATGTTGTTCCTGTTTCAAAACCTCCGTTTGCCACAGGATCTATTAAAATACTCTGACTGCTTACAAATTTCGAAATACAGATTAGAAATAACAGAACTACCGTATTTTTGTTGGACTTTTGTAAAGAAGAAAAAGTAAAAATTAGCATGATTTCGTTTAGTTTGAAATTAATCATCTGGCAAAGTTCCGCCTTAAAAAATTAATATATGTTACACTGTTTTTTAATTAGTTACATCTTTCACACATTACTTTTTTTTAATTAAAATGGTACAAGGTCCTCCTTAATAAAAGAGATGAAAGAAAGGGAAATAGTTAGAGAATAATATTTTATTCCTCGGTTAAACATTGATTTTCTATTTAAATTAAATAAATATTCCGTTAAATAAAGAAAATTATTGTAAATATATCTAAAAATTACCTAAAATAATTAAAATAACCCAATTAAAAGGGTAGTTTTTAGGCAGAGATAAAGAATTGGTCGATATTCGTAATTTTATTATTCATGAATTAAGGAAAAAAACGGATAAAAATTTAAAAATAACAGGTTGATATTTTGTTATGTGAAAAGCCATTTTAAGGCTTGTTAATACTGTGTTTTTTGAAAAAATCAGCAGTCAATTTTTTTCGCTTATTCTATTAAAGAGTAACTATAATATATGCAATTCAATTTCTCAATAAATGAAACCACAAAATAGAATAACAATAACCCGATTTGCAACTCCAATAGGTGAAATGATAGCAGGTGCCACAGATGAAGGGCTACTATTGTTCGACTTTAGCAAAAGAAGGATGATAGATTCAGTTCTAAATCGGATCAGAATTTTTCAAAAGGCTGAATTAATTGATGGATACCATCCTCATTTCAATGCATTAAAGGAGCAATTCAAAGCATATTTAGCAGGAGAAAGAATGGAATTTCAACTCCCACTGTTATTTTCCGGAACTCCTTTTCAAATAAGGGTTTGGAATGAGCTAACGAATATACCATATGGCAGAACAAGGTCTTACAAACAACAGGCCATGGCACTGGGAGATGTAAAAGCAATTCGTGCTGTGGCAAGGGCTAATGGAGAAAATTGTTTTGCCGTTCTTGTTCCCTGCCACAGAGTAATTGCAGAAAATGGGGATTTAACCGGATATGCAGGAGGACTGGCAAAAAAGAAATGGCTTTTGAATTTTGAACGAAAAAATTCTGCGAAAGAATTGCAGGGTTCATTATTTTGAGAATAATGAAAGGGCAGGGTTGAATTTTTTCAAAAAATGAGAATAGTAAATAGAAATTTATAAAAACTTTTTTTCTTTTTAAATTTATTGAAATTGGGAGAAGTGCATAAAAATAAAAAAGCCGACATTAAGAATAGTCGGCTTTTTTAAAGTCGTAATTGGAAGCACTAAGGATCAAAAGCATTAAGCTTTGTTTTGTTATTTTTTTTAGCCGATTTTTCTTATCTTTAAGTTAGTTATGAATTAACCTTTATTACATTTAAGAATAAAAGACGATGAGCTATTGGATTAAAATAATCATTTTTCTTGCCCTTAATTTCGGGGCACTAGTAATCGGAAGCTTTTTTACTGGCCCTGGAGCTTCTTCTGAATGGTACCAAAGCTTAAATAAGGCTCCCTGGACTCCTCCAGGTTTTGTATTTGGTCTGGCATGGTTTACCATAATGCTCTGTTTTAGCTTTTTCATGGCAAATATTACGGAAGAAAAGCAAGCATTAGCCCTGAATACTATACTTATTGCATATGCGCTCCAATGGCTCTTTAATGTAATTTGGAACCCGCTTTTTTTTAAATTGCAATTACCTGCTTTGGCTCTAATTGATATAAGCTTACTTTTTCTAGCAGTAACCTATTTTGTTTTTATAGGTTTTAAGCATTCCATAGTTAATGCATTGTTGATTCTTCCTTATTTCCTATGGCTTGTTATTGCTGTTTCTTTAAATGCATTTATTGTATTAATGAATTGATTTGCTCCTGGTCTAATTTTGTAACTGATCCGTTATCCTCTCCATTAATTCCTCATGAAGTAATAATGGTATCAGGTTTATTATCATAAATATCTGTTTCAAGGCTTGGACCCGTAAAAAGGACTATTTCTTCTTTTAGTTTTTCTGCTTCTCTTTTTTAGGTTGTGCTAATTTTAATGATTTTTTAACCACACAAAAGTGGGGACATTCCAGAAGCAGGAAAAGTGTTTTTATTTCAGGTTTTTTACAACTCATGTAAAAAATGTACAACTTGCACTTTTTTACTTTTAGTCCTAACTTCAAAAAAAGTCTTTAAAACAATTTTACATGAAATTTCAAAGTATTAATCCATTTTCAGGTCAAGTAATTTCAACTTTCGATGAGCATTCCGAAGAAGAAATAAAGGAAATTTTGATAAATGCAGAGGTTGCTTTTCAAAATTGGCGTGCTTGGCCAATTCATGATCGTTCCAAATTAATGCTAAAAGTTGCAACTATTTTGCTTGAAAATATAGATACCTATGCTCGTACAATTACATTGGAAATGGGTAAGCCAATAAATGAGGCCCGAGCAGAAATAAAAAAATGTGCATGGGTTTGCGCCTATTATGCTGAAAAAGCGGAACATTTTTTAGCCGATGAAATAATTGAAACCGATGCCCAGGAAAGTTTCGTATGTTATGACCCTCTTGGATGTATATTAGCAATTATGCCCTGGAATTATCCTTTCTGGCAAGTATTTCGTTTTGCTGCTCCTACACTTATGGCGGGGAATGTGGGCTTACTAAAGCATGCTACTTCTGTTTTAGGCTGTGCAAAACATATTCAGGAAGTTTTTGAAAAAGCGGGTTTTCCTAAGGGCGTTTTTCAAAATCTATTTATTAATCATCAAAAAGTAGAAAGGCTAATTGAAAGTCCTGTAGTAAAGGCCATTTCCCTTACAGGTAGTGAAAAGGCAGGCTCTGAAGTGGGCGCTATTGCCGGTAAAAACATTAAAAAAAGTGTACTAGAATTAGGGGGAAGCAATGCTTTTATTGTTTGGGATGATGCAAATATTGAACAAACTGTTAAAATAGCACTGACAGCAAGAATGCAAAATGCAGGACAAAGTTGTATTGCAGCCAAAAGGTTTATTATTCTGGAAAATGTTTTTGATGCCTTTGTTTCTAAATTCATTGATGAACTCAAAGGGTTTAATACAGGTAATCCTTTGGATGAAAACACGCATATTGGCCCCATGGCAAGAAGGGATCAGGCTGAAAAACTTCAGGAACAGATTTTGAAATCAAAAGAAATGGGTGCGAAAATTATATATGGGGGAGAACAAATTGGAGCATTTCACTATCCCACTGTAATGATAAATATTAAGCCCGGGATGCCAGTTTTTGATGAAGAAACCTTTGGGCCAGTTGCAGCCATGATTAAAGCAAAAAATGAAGATGAAGCTTTTGATCTCGCAAATAAAAGCCCTTTTGGTTTAGGAACATCCTTATTTACTAAAGACATTGAGAGAGCCAAAAAGTGCATAGGCAGAATAAGCGATGGAGCTTTTTTTATAAATGAACTTGTAAAATCAGATCCTCGCTTGCCTTTTGGAGGAACTAAAAGCTCCGGCTATGGAAGAGAACTTTCAAAAGAAGGTGTTTTAGAATTTGTAAATATTAAAACAGTTTATGTAAAATAGCCATGCACAACCCTTCACAAATAGAAAGGATGCATTTCTATTCCAATGGTTTTACTTGTTTTAATGTGAAAATTAATAAAGGAAGCTTTAATAACTGTCTTTATATGAGGAATTAATTTTCATTTTCTTTTATTTCCTTTCGCTCATAATATAATTTCGCCATTTGGCTGGCAATTATTCCAAAAATTAAAAAAATTAAATATGCAAGTAAAAGCTTGGAATAGGCCAAGTTAAATACATCCTTTAACATAGCCAGAATAAATGCAAGAAACCAGGATATAATTGAAATAGCTCCTAGTGCAAATGATATTTTTTTTAGATTTTCATGCCTTCCTCTTCCTTCCTTTAACAAAGATATTTTTTTGATTTTTGGGGTTACATAAAAATTTAATAGCCCTCCATTTATAATAATTACAAAAACAACAGTCATTTTCATTAAAAATCGGGAATTTTCAAGATAAAATGTATAGGATGGCAATAGCAATGCAGTTCCACTTAAAATTAATAATATCAACCCTAAAATTATCATTTGGGAAATAAGGTGCATTATTACCGATTCTTGAGGTGAAATCTTGTATTTTCTAAGAAAATGTGTAAACATAATATCAATTACCATTGTTCCTCCCAAGCCCAATACAAGTCCCAGCAAATGAATGGTTAAATGATAGCTCCCTGTATCGGCTAAAAATGGGATTAAATCAACCCCAAATCCTCCATATACAACTAAAAATATTAGAAGTGAGAAAAGGAGAGAAAATAACAGCCAGGGAGTAAATTTATTTACCACACCAGCAATCAAGGTCATTTTATAAAGAACCAAAAAGAATATTATTCCCGATAGGTAAAGAACTGCAAGATCTACTCCTGGCAGCCTTTCTCCTGCAATTATTTTTGTTAAATATACAAGTGAAACAAGAATAAAATATCCAAATAAAATTTTTTCTACAGGAATTTCAAGAAACAGTTTGTTTTTTATATGTATAACCGGATCATCTTTTTGAGGATCATAAACGGGTGCTTTTGCTTCTTTTCTTAATCTTTTTAAAAGCGCATAAAAAATGATTGCTGCACCTGAAAGGCCAAGTATTAGTAATGAAAATTTGTTAAATGTCATTCTTAAAAAGTATGTGTTTGTTCTATTAATTTACTAAATATTTTTAGTCCATACAATCTTAATTTATTGTATCAGAAAAAGGATACTTTTTCTGTGATTGTTCAGTTTATATATAATAGCCATATTTACACACCAAATGAAGGACTTTGGTGTATGCTTTAATTTTTTAGTTTGAATAATTTAAAATAGAATGGGATTTTTTGATAGAATAACAAATGAAAATACTAACAATTCAAATGAAACGAATAAAATCACATGGATTGAAATTAAAAGTATTGAAAATTTGGATGAGCTAGTTGAAAGAGCTAAAAGCCAGCCAGTAGCCATTTTCAAACATTCTACCAGGTGCATAATCAGTAAAATGGTATTGAAACAATTTGAAAAGGATTTCAATTTAAAGTTTGGCCAAATGGATATGTATATTCTTGATCTGATAGCTTATAGAAGCGTTTCAAATAAAATAGCAACAATTTTTAACCTTCGTCATGAGAGTCCTCAAATTATTGTGATAATAGGCGGGAAGGTAGTTTTTCATGCTTCTCACAATGATATAAATGCCCAAATACTGAATGAACTTGTTGGGTAATTAGTGCTTTTTGCCAAAAAAAGCCTTGTTACTTTTTTTTTAATAAAAATGGATAAGCTTTAATTGCAATGTTTTGCTTAAAATAAGCTCCCACTATTTTTTTAATAAAAAACCATTATATAAAAATCGCCTCTCCGCTGGTAAAAGTCATTGCAAAGAAATTTCATGAAAATGCTGTCAAATAGTTTGAAAGAAAATGAAGAAAAAGCTTATCAAACTTGCCTACAACTCTGTAAAAAAAAGTGTTTCTGAAGCCTTGGTAATGCTTAATGATAGATACCAGAAAAACAACGAATCTAATCTTGTTTCCATTTCCAGGGAAGATTTAGCTAATATTGTTGGACAGCCACAAAATCAGTTATCAGAACCCTTTCTGACTTTAAAGATGACAAATTAAATAGCATATATAAGGGGGAAATAACTATTCTTAATCAGGAGAAATTGGCAAAAATGAGAAATTAAGGATTAATTCTCTCTTTATACAATCGTATTATTAACTGTAATTTTCTTTTATTTTTTAATTTTAGTGATAATAGTTTTATTCCCTAATATCTTGTAATTCCAACTTTGGTCGAATATTATTTTAAGATAACGTTCATAAAGTCTTATCCTGGTACTTGGTTCACCATCTGCTATTTCTTTATTAGGCTCTCCGGTATATTCAAAGGAATTTACGTTTGGGTGTTGTGACATATACATCTTAACCACCCGTACAATTGTTGCCATTACTTTGTAAATTTCCCCTTTGTTTGTTACTACATATTCCTCCCCTTCATATTCCTCATTTAAAACACCAAAAACTATAGTTGCATTTAAAAAATTGTCTTGTTTGCGACCAAATCTTACCTCATATTGTATTTTATTATCAGTAGTAAAATAGTAAGCACTGCCGGTAGGGATGGCAGGAGGAATAATCTCATAAGTTGGATGATGGTTTTCTTCCATTTTAAATTTAAATCTTATTTAAAATTAGAAAAAAGTTTTGGAGTTCCCCATTTTAATGCAATAATTATATCAATAATTTTTGTTTATTTAATGTCAAAGGTAATTTTTTCTGATATAAATGCTTAATAAAATATGATGTTCAATCTTTTTTATCTTTTTTTTAGTTCTAAAAACAATTTATTCACTTTTGCTTACACCGCTAATATTTTGGTTAGAATTACTCTAAAACCCTTTAGTATTGCCTTTACCTTAACCAATGTTTTTGAATATCCACACCGATTCTTATTATTAGAATGAATTTGCATTTTTATGGGATAATGTTTTTTACTTTTGCCGTTATTATAATAAAGAACAATCAGATAGTATAAAATCAAATATGAGTATAGCAGATCAAATAAAAAAAAGAAGAACCTTTGCCATTATAAGTCATCCAGATGCTGGTAAAACTACCCTTACTGAAAAATTCCTTTTGTTCGGAGGGGCAATACAGACGGCTGGGGCAGTGAAGTCAAATAAAATTAATAAAACAGCTACTTCTGATTTTATGGAAATTGAGAAACAAAGAGGAATCTCAGTTGCCACATCTGTAATGGGCTTTGAATATAGGGGAGTTAAAATAAATTTATTGGATACACCAGGTCACAAGGATTTTGCTGAAGATACCTACAGAACACTTACGGCTGTTGATAGTGTTATCCTTGTTATTGATTGTGTAAAAGGAGTGGAGCCACAAACCGAAAGGCTTATGGAAGTTTGCAGAATGAGGAAAACCCCGGTAATTGTATTCGTAAATAAAGTAGATAGGGAAGGACAACCCCCTTTTGATCTTTTGGATGAAATTGAAGAAAAACTAGCTATACGTGTTAGGCCTCTTAGCTGGCCAATTGGAATGGGACAAAGCTTCAAAGGAGTTTACAATTTGTTCGATAAAAGTCTCTACTTATTCAACCCCAATAAACAAAAAATAGAAAAAGACATTGTTGCAATAAAAGACCTTTCAGATAAGGTACTTGATCAGGAAGTGGGGAAATATGCCGATTTGCTTCGGGAAGAAGTTGAGTTAATTGAAGGTGTTTATGAACCCTTTTCAAAAGCTCAATACGCCTTAGGAAACATTGCACCCGTATTCTTTGGAAGTGCAATAAATAACTTCGGAGTAAAGGAACTGCTTGACACATTTATTGAAATTGCCCCTTTTCCCAGAGAAAGAGAAACAGACCTCAGAATGATTAATCCGGAGGAAGAAAATTTTACTGGTTTTGTGTTTAAAATACATGCCAATCTTGACCCCAGGCATAGAGACAGAATTGCTTTTTTGAGAATATGTTCCGGGAAATTTGAGCGCAATAAAAATTACCAACACGTAAGATTAAACAAGCAATTGAAATTTTATAATCCTACCAGCTTCATGGCACAGGATAAGTCTGTTATTGATGAAGCCTTTCCTGGTGATATTGTTGGTTTGTACGATACCGGGAATTTTAAAATTGGTGACACCCTTACCGAAGGAGAATCATTTACTTTTAAAGGAATACCTAGTTTCTCCCCTGAAATTTTCCGGGAATTGATAAATACAGACCCAATGAAAAGCAAACAATTGGAAAAAGGTATTAACCAGCTCACTGATGAAGGCGTGGCACAGTTATTTACACAACAGCCAGGAAACCGCAAAATTATAGGTACTGTAGGCGAACTTCAATTTGATGTTATACAATTCAGGTTATTGCATGAATATGGCGCCTCCTGTCGTTTTGATCAAATGCCCTTTTACAAGGCATGCTGGATAACCTCTGATAACAAAACAAAACTTAATGATTTGTGTGAGTTTAAGCATAGGAATATTGTTACGGATAAGGATAACAACCTTGTTTTTCTGGCAGATTCAGAATGGGCACTTAATATGACAATTGAAAACAACCCTGAAATCAAATTCCATTTTACTTCTGAACATAAATAAAAGTAAATAATGCTAGTATGTCAGTTGTGCAGTTCAGAGGAAGAAAATTCCATTAGAGGGGCAGATACAAGGGTTTACCACAAGTGCAATAACTGCTCTCTTATTTCTGCTGATTACAGCCACCATCTTAGCATGGAACAGGAGAAAGAAAGGTATCTGAAACATATTAATTCTTTAGAGGATCCAAATTATATTAATTTTCTTTTAAATGCTGTAAATCCAGCTTTGCCTTTTTTAAATAAGCAAATGAAGGGGCTGGATTTTGGATGTGGACCAGTTACTGCAATTAACCATATTTTGAAGCAGCACAGTATTTCATGCGATTCTTATGACCCCGTTTTCCCCCACGGAACTCCTCTTCCTCCTTATGATTTTATTTTTTCAACAGAAGTTTTCGAGCATTTTTTTTATCCCCGAAAAGAATTGAAAAAATTAAGCATGATGTTAAAAGAGGAGGGATTTTTAATAATCATGACGGAATTTCATCCAGGAGAAAACCATTTTAAAGATTGGTATTATCCCAGAGATCCAACTCATGTTGTTTTTTATAATTTGGATACTTTTAATTACATCTGTAAGGAATTTCAGTTTCAAATTGTTTTTACAGACAATAAAAGGGTTGTGATTTTGAAAAAAAAAGCCCTAATCAAACAGCCACATTATGCTCTCTTAAAGCATCATTTAGCGAAGTTTTAAGGTCAGTGCTTGCTTTCCTTTTACCAATTATTAAAGCACAAGGAACCTGGAAATCTCCTGCCGGGAAGCTTTTTGTATAACTTCCAGGAATAACTACTGATCTTTCTGGCACCTCTCCCTTATATTCTATTGGTTTTTCACCACTTACATCTATAATTTTAGTTGATTTTGTTAAAACCACATTGGCTCCCAATACTGCTTCTTTTCTAATTTGTACGCCTTCAACCACAATACACCTTGAGCCTATAAAGCAATTATCCTCTATTATTACTGGTGAAGCCTGAAGAGGTTCTAGAACTCCTCCAATACCCACACCACCGCTTAAATGCACGTTTTTCCCGATTTGTGCGCAGGAACCCACAGTAGCCCATGTATCAACCATAGTTCCCGAATCTACAAATGCACCAATATTAACATAAGAGGGCATTAGAATTACTCCCTGGGCCAGAAATGAACCATACCTTGCAACAGCCGGGGGTACAACCCGAACTCCAAGTGACTCATAATTGGTTTTCAGTTTCATTTTATCATGAAATTCAAATGGGCCAACTTCAATCACCTCCATTTTGCGTATAGGGAAATACATCACAACTGCCTTTTTAATCCATTCATTTACCTGCCATCCATCTCCCACTGGTTCAGATACCCTTAAAATTCCTTTATCAAGTTTTTCAATTACCTCTAAAATTGCTTGCCGGCTTGCTTGTTCTTTTAATAAATCTCTATTATTCCAGGTCAATTCTATTATTTCTTTTAATGCTTTCATTTTATTAATTTTTGCAAAGATATATTTATCAAATTAAAAACTCTTAAATAACCCTGTAAAGGTTAGTGCAATATCATTATCTTTGCCATCTTAATTTTTTTAAATGGGTAGAGTCCTTGCAATTGATTTCGGAAGTAAAAGAGTTGGGCTTGCAGTTACCGATAGTTTACAGATCATTGCAACTGGCCTTACTACAGTGCATTCTAAGGATGTGATTAATTATTTAAAGGAGTATTTTAAAAAAGAAAAAGTGGATTGTGTAGTAATTGGAGAGCCAAAAAAACTAGATAATACGCCCTCTGATATTGCTGTTCAAGTGGAAGCATTTGTGAAGAATTTTAAAAAAAATTTCCCGGATGTTAAGGTTGAACGTGTTGACGAAAGATTTACCAGCAAAATGGCCTTTCAAACAATGATTGATTCAGGACTTAGAAAAAAAGCAAGACAAAATAAGGCCTTGGTTGATGAAATAAGTGCCACAATTATCCTTCAATCATACCTTGAAAGCAGGAGGTAGACTGATTGTGTAAGTAGTGAACAATGAAGTTTTCATACAATAAATTTAATTATATAGCATTAAGTACATAAATGAAACTAAACATAAGGATAAGTTGCAAATTATGTTGGAAATCTTTCATTATATGTGTTTTTTGACACAACACTAATTTATGATATTACCTATTGTAGCTTATGGCGATGCTGTTTTAAAAACTCCAGCCAAGGAAACAGACAAGAATTATCCTAAACTCAATGAGCTTATAAAGGATATGTTTGACACAATGTATAATGCTAAAGGCGTTGGTCTTGCTGCCCCCCAAATCGGAAAATCATTAAGACTGTTTATTGTTGATGGAACTCCTTTTGCTGAAGATGATGAACCTGGAATGGATAAATGGAAAGTGGTTTTCATAAATCCTGAAATTATTGAGGAGCAAGGCAAAGAATGGGCTTTCAATGAAGGTTGTTTAAGTATTCCCACAGTTCGTGAGGATATTTACCGAAATCCAAAAATTCGTATTACCTATTATGATGAAGACTTCAAGCACCACGATGAATATTTCGATGGACTAAAAGCAAGAATAATTCAACATGAATATGATCACATTGAAGGTGTCCTTTTTACGGATAAAATCAGTGGTTTAAAGAAAAGGCTATTGAAAAACAAATTAGCCAATATTTCAAAGGGCTTTGTTGAGGTTCATTATAAAATGAGCTTTCCATTAAAAAAAGGACGTTAATTAATAATAAATAAACCTATGAGAAAAAAACTTTTTTACATGCTTTTTACCTCCGCCATTTTAATGGGCTGTGGGGAGGCAAATAAACCAGAACTTACAAAAGAAGAAAAACAAAGAAATATTGAAGAACTTCAAACAAAGTTATATTCTGATAAACAATTATTCAATGATTCAGTAGCCTTGGTTGTTATTGAAGCCTATGATCAATATGCTACAGATTTTGTTGATGATGATCTTTCTGCTGATTATTTATTCAAAGCAGGGGAGGTTTCCCTTGCCTTGAACCAGGCAATGCGATCAGTTGAATATTTTAAAAGAGTTTGCAAGCAATATCCAAGGCATGAAAAAGCTTCAATTAGTTTATTTCTGCAAGCCTATATTTATGATAATCATATTAATGATGATAAAATGGCTGAAGGTTTTTACAGGGAATTCATTGAAAAATTTCCTAAACACGATATGATTAAAGATGCTGAATTTTCAATTGGTAACCTGGGTAAATCAGATGAGCAATTAATAAAAGAATTTGAAGCAAAGCAGATAAAAGAAGAAGCATAATTTAAAAAAGTCCTATACCACCAATTATTTAGAGTTATTCCTAAAAAAAAACCGCTTTAGTTAATCTAAAGCGGTTTTTTTATATTTCAATGATAAATTTTACCAAGGATTATTTTTTATTTTTATCCTTATCCTCATTTACCTCTTCAAAGTCAACATCAGTTACCTCTGTTTCGCCATTTGAAGTAGGCTCCTGAGCTTGTCCTGCACCCTCAGCACCTGGTTGGCCTTGTGTTGCTTTGTACATTTCCTCAGAAGCGGCTTGCCATGCTGTATTTAATTTTGCCATAGAACTATCAATTGCCTCTATGTTTTTGTCAGCGTGTGCTTTTTTTAATTCTTCAAAAGCCTCTTCAATTGGTTGTTTTTTATCTGCTGGGAGTTTTTCACCGAATTCTTTAAGTTGCTTTTCAGTTTGGAAAATCAGACCATCCGCTGCATTTAGTTTGTCAACCTCTTCTTTTATTTTTCTGTCTGATTCAGCATTTGCTTCTGCTTCGGCTTTCATTTTTTTGATATCCTCGTCACTTAATCCTGAAGAAGCTTCAATTCTAATCTGTTGGGATTTTCCTGTAGCTTTATCTTTTGCCGATACATTTAAAATACCATTGGCATCAATATCAAAGGTAACTTCAATTTGAGGAACACCTCTTGGAGCTGGTGGCAAACCATCTAAATGGAAACGTCCAATTGTGCGGTTATCTTTTGCCATTGGTCTTTCACCCTGAAGAATATGAATCTCCACAGATGGCTGACTATCTGAAGCAGTCGAAAAAGTTTCTGATTTTTTTGTTGGTATGGTTGTGTTTGCCTCTATAAGTTTTGTAAATACACCACCCATTGTTTCAATACCCAATGAAAGTGGGGTAACATCAAGTAACAATACATCTTTAACCTCTCCTGTAAGAACTCCACCTTGAATAGCAGCACCAATTGCAACTACTTCGTCTGGGTTTACTCCTTTTGAAGGAGCTTTACCAAAGAATTTTTCAACTGCCTCTTGAATCGCAGGGATACGTGTTGATCCACCTACTAGGATAATTTCATCAATGTCAGCATTTGTGTATCCTGCATTTTTCATGGCTGTCTTGCAAGGCTCAATTGTTCTTTTAATTAAAGAATCAGCAAGCTGTTCAAATTTAGCTCTGGTTAATGTTTTTACAAGATGCTTTGGTACACCGTCAACAGGCATAATATAGGGAAGGTTAATTTCAGTTGTTGAGGCACTGGACAATTCAATCTTTGCCTTTTCAGCTGCTTCCTTAAGTCTTTGTAAAGCCATTGGATCTTTTCTTAAATCCAATCCTTCATCATTCTTAAATTCATCTGCTAACCAATCAATTAGAACCTGGTCAAAATCATCTCCTCCTAAATGCGTGTCTCCATCAGTTGCTTTTACTTCGAATACACCTTCTCCTAAATCAAGAATTGATACA
This sequence comes from Bacteroidota bacterium, assembly GCA_013696965.1. Lineage (NCBI taxonomy): Bacteria > Pseudomonadati > Bacteroidota > Bacteroidota bacterium. Next base: position 142,842 of record JACCXN010000057.1, read on the forward strand.
TCATGGGTTCCTCCACCACAATCAAAAACTACAATTTTCATGTCCTTGTGCTTTTTATCTAAGCCATAAGCCAAGGCAGCAGCAGTAGGTTCATTTATTATTCTCCTTACTTTTAAGCCTGCAATTTCCCCTGCTTCTTTTGTAGCATGTCTTTGAGAATCGTTAAAATAAGCTGGTACAGTAATAACTGCTTCTGTTACTTCATGTCCTAAATAATCTTCAGCTGTTTTTTTCATTTTCTGAAGAATCATTGCTGAAATTTCTTGAGGGGTATATTGACGGTCATCAATTTTAACTCGTGGAGAATTATTTTCCCCTCTTACCACTTCATAAGGAACCCTTTTGATTTCGTTTTGAACTTCATCAAAATTGTTTCCCATAAATCGTTTGATAGAGGACAAGGTTTTTTGAGGATTCGTTATTGCCTGGCGTTTTGCTGGATCGCCCACCTTACGTTCACCGTCTTTTAAAAATGCTACGATCGAAGGTGTTGTTCTTTTTCCTTCGCTATTAGGGATTACAACAGGCTCGTTGCCTTCCATTACCGATACGCAGGAGTTTGTTGTACCTAAATCTATTCCAATAATTTTTGCCATTTCAATGTTAATTAAAGTTTTATATTTCTTTTGTTAAAACCCTATAGTCAATGACTATGCCAAGGGTATTTTGAAACCAAATAAGGAAATTATGGCATTAATTAGGAATACATGCCTAAAAAAGAAGTGTCTTGAATGACAAAAAGACAGAATACATTACTCACAACTGGCAGTAACAGAATTGAAAGTGATGCATAAATACTGGTTTTTTTCAACATCCCAATATTTACTAAATCCTTTTCCAAATGTTTTTTCTCTTTCTTTTATAGCTTTTACAGTGGTGGAATTTAGGCCTTTATTTTTAATGGATTGATTAAGCCTGGAGGAAAAAATGCCAATGCCGTTTACAACATTTGTGTATTCAGGTTTTTCTTGAACAATTCCAGAAACAGGTTCATTAACTTCCATGTATGTATTGAGTTCATCACCAGCTACCGAAAAATTAAAATCAATTGTATGTACTAGTCTTTCGATATTTCCATTTGTTTCTGGAATATTATTTGCAATTTTATTAAAAAATTCAGCTCCTGTCATTTTAAAAGGCATTAGTTCCCCTCCTTTTGCTGTTTTAGATTTTAAAGTATAACTCCAATCAAGTTGCCGTGCAATTGTGTCTAAACTTGTTTTATCCACTTCAAAATAATTAAAAACAACTTGAACTGTATATCTTCTTCCATTAACAGCCGAAAACCATTCAATACTTAGATCGGAATCAACACCTGTTGCAGTAGCGAAACTTATTGTTGCCTGATTTGCCGAAAATGGTTTTGTAATTTTAAAGGATTGAACAAGTTCAGTTTCTGCCGAGGTTGTAATGCCCGTACTATTATTTAATACCTTAAGTTCATATTTTGCTTGTGGATTCAGTGGTTGGTTATAAGTATTAAAAGAGTATGCAATATGGTCAGGACTATAAAATAATCCTGTCTGCTTGTTTTTTAAAAAAGATCTTTCAAGGCTAAAGGTTTTTAAAACCTTTCCATTTAGAATTTCATTTACCTTAACATCAAGTATATCGCCATATTCTGAAGAATCTCTTACCTGAGCCATTTGATAAGCATCGGCCTCTCCCAAAAATGCTTTATTTATTTTTATGTAATGAATGCTGTCGTTCTGATTTAACAGCCCATATACTATTGGAGTTTCTTTATACGGTGCATTAACATTTAATTCAGTTTTACACGAAGAAAAAATTGCAATAAAAACCAAGGTTAATATTACGTTTTGTAATGGAATTGTATTTTTCATTTTATGTTTTAAAGCTTCAGGTACAAATTTATCTTAAATTTCAATAGGAACAAACACTATTTTGTAGCTTTGTAGACAATTAAATGCAAAAACAACATATTTTACCTAATTACTACTTAAAAATTTAATTTTATGTCAACCGCTAAGGCAAGTACAGCAAAAAAAGTGACTACTAATGTACTGCAGGAAATGAAAAAAAGGGGAGAAAAAATTTCTATGCTCACAGCATATGATTATACCCTGGCAAAAATTATTGACGCAGCGGGCATTGATGTAATACTTGTTGGTGACTCTGCATCAAATGTAATGGCAGGAAATGAAACAACTCTGCCTATTACCTTAGATCAAATGATTTATCATGCCACTTCTGTAATCAGGGCAATTAATCGTTCTCTTGTTGTTGTTGACCTTCCATTTGGCTCCTATCAGGGAAATTCAAAGGAAGCATTAACCTCTGCAATTCGTATTATGAAAGAATCAGGGGCTCATGCAGTAAAATTGGAGGGAGGAAGGGAAATACAAGAATCTGTAATAAGAATTCTTTCAGCCGGAATTCCTGTAATGGGTCATCTGGGACTTACCCCACAATCCATATACAAATTCGGGACTTATACTGTAAGGGCAACCGAAGAGGATGAAGCATTAAGGTTAATAGAGGATGCACGTTTACTTGAGGGCATAGGTTGTTTTGCAATTGTGCTTGAAAAAATACCTGCTAATCTTGCTGAAAAAGTGGCTAAAGAAGTTAGCATCCCAATTATTGGAATCGGTGCTGGCAGTGGTGTTGATGGCCAGGTTCTAGTTTTGCATGACATGTTAGGGCTTACCCAGGAATTCTCACCTAGGTTTTTAAGAAGATATTTAAGTCTTTCTGAAGAAATAAATGGCGCTGTTCAAAAATACATTAAGGATGTTAAATCAGTTGATTTCCCTAATGAAGATGAACAGTATTAGATTAATTATGTGTTAACCTTCCAAGGTATTGTTCATTTTCATCTACATAAATTAACTGGAAATTTAAATTAAGCTTTTTTGCTGTTTCCTCCATTAATTCCTGGTGGATATACAGCCATTTGAACCATTTTCCTGTTTCCCCCTCATAAGTATAGCGGTATTTAATTTCGCCAAAGTAATAATCTTGTGGAAATGAATGGTCTTCATACAAATAATCAATGTTAGAGGAATCAAAAAGTATTTGTCCTTTTGATGAAAGCAAATTTTTTAATTTCTGGAGCAGAAGTGGCAATTTGTCAATAGTGCCTGCTATTCCTATTCCATTCATTAACAATAAAAGGGTATCAAACTGTTTTCCTTTATAAGTAAAAATATCCGAATTAATTATATTTTGAATTCCCCTCTCTTTCATAAGTTGAACAGAATATTTTGAAACTTCAAGACCAGTAATGTTCTTTCCTTTTTGTTGCAAAAAAAGAGAATGGCTACCGGATCCAGCACCAACATCAAGAATTTTTCCTTTGCATAATTCAATAGCAAACAATTCGAGTTGTGTAAATTGATGGGGTGACTTTAAAAACAGCTCAAGCGGCACTACTTCTGTATCTCCATAGGAAGTATCCAAAAACAAGGGAGAATTACATTGTTTTTTAAAAAAATCATATAAGGCCTTGCCAGATAAATCTTGATTATTTTTCAACACTTACCTTATTCCAGGAAAAATCAAAGCTTTTAACCGATTCATTTACCAAGCCTTCAATTCGTGCATTAAGTGTATTTTCATTTTCCTGCCAATAAATTATCCTTTGGGGGAAATCATGTTCCAGATTTTCAAATTCAAGCCTTTTTTCCTCTTGTAAAACCAATTTAAAACGGGTAGCCATTTTGCCAGAAGGAATTGCTGTAAAGGTAATTTCAGAATCTATTATTTCAATAAACATCTGCTCTGAAAATACAGTATCACCCTCAATCAGTATATTTCCATTGCCTTCAAGTTTGGCAGGATTATTAAAACGCCAGGTTTCTATAGACAATTCTCCATCCTTCTCATTGATCCATTCTCCTTCAATCCATGACATTTTATTCATAGCCTCTTTATTTTGAATGTTACATGCACATAGGCAAATCAAAATAAGAGCAATTTGTGAATACATTAATGATTTTTTCATGATTTTTATTTTTTTATTAAACTCCAAGCCTGCGGTTTATCCGAGAACAAAACTTTAGTAGATGCCCATGTTTCTTTAAAAAGAAAAGAATTACGGTATTTTTCAAGGTGTTTTTCGCTTTTCCAAATACTATGGGTGAAAAAAATGTTTGTTTGATTTACATCCCTAAGTAATTCCAAAAACTCACATCCATTAAAACTCCTTATTTTTTCACTGGAATTATTAAAGACATTTAAAAAATCTCCTTCCTTACCAGTTTCAAATGTCATTTTTACAAAGCGTATAATCATTGAAATTCTATTCTAATTGTTGAACGTAGTTTTAATCCCAGAAGTGTATCTGCCGGGCCTTTGTTAATTGCAATTTCAAGATTTCCTGAAGAATTAAATACGGCCACAATTTCACCTTCAGAAATTTCGCTGTAGGTTCTGCTAATCGTGTTTATAGTATGGTTAATTCCAAAATCAATTAAAAAAGGCCTTGTTTCACCCATTTTCATGAAGTGATCTCTTGTAATGTTTGTGATCAGGTTACCATAACTATCGATATAGATTATAGCACCTCTTATTGTGTCCTTCTCTATAAAAGCAACCAATTCCATTTTTTGTGCAAATGAGCCAATCTCCCCACCCAAATCTTCTAGTTTGCCTCCTTTTGCTAAATGACATGCTGCCTTTACAAAAATTTCTTTTACCGGGAATTTAGCATATTTATTTTCCGTTTCTATCAATGCAATCTTAGCAGGTAAATCTTCAAGTATGAGTGAAAATACTCCATTGTCTTTTCCAACAAAAAAATGGTTTTCCGATTGTACTGCCAAATATGGTTCGTTTGGGGAGTGTTCATCATTTAATCCAATAATATGCACTGAACCGTTTGGAAATGATCTAAAAGAGTTTTTTATTAAAAAGGCTGCACTTCCTGTATCAAATTTAATTAGTTGGTGAGAAATATCAACAATTACAGCATCAGGAATCAATGTGTAAACAGCACCTTTTATTGCTGCAACATAATGATCTTTTAATCCTAAATCTGTTGTTAATGTAATGACGGACATATTGCCGGAAACTATTTTTAAAAAAATGATTGAATATTTTAGAAACCAAAAGTAGTGAATTAAACCTTTTCAGGATTTTTTTTTAAAATAATCCCAAAACAAAATTTTCCTGAGGGGCGTATAAGAAAAAATGTAACGAAAATAGGAACATTCAAAAGCCATAATACTTTTGTTTGATTATGATTTACTTAAAATTTGTAGGATGTTTGATAATTATATAGAATTCTGTAACTTCATAAAAAACTAATCACGTGAGCGAAAAAATCATCCAACTCGAAGCTGTAAATCCAATTGATTTATATGGAATTAACGATAATAAACTTGAATTGCTGAAAAATGCTTTTCCTAAATTGAAAGTTATTGCAAGAGGAGATACAATTAAAGTAATTGGAGACGAAACAGAGATAGAACTGTTTGAAGTAAAATTAAACCGAATGGTTGAACACTTTCATAAATATGGAAATATCAATGAGAATAATATTGAAAGAATACTAGAAACAATTAAAGAGGAGTCTGGCAAGACTTCTGAAGAAGCTGGTGATGTTCTGGTTTTCGGAAATTCAGGCTTACTCATAAAAGCCCGTTCCGTAAATCAACGCAGAATGGTAGACTCATATGCCAAAAATGACATGGTCTTTGCCATTGGTCCTGCTGGTACAGGGAAAACTTATACTGCCGTTGCTTTGGCAGTAAGAGCATTGAAGAATAAGGAAATTAGAAAAATTATCCTTACCAGACCAGCTGTTGAAGCTGGAGAGAACCTGGGCTTTCTGCCTGGTGACTTAAAGGAAAAACTTGATCCTTACCTTCAGCCCTTATATGATGCCCTTCGAGACATGCTTCCCCCTGAGAAGTTAGCAAGTTATATTGAAACAGGTATTATCCAAATTGCACCTCTTGCATTTATGCGTGGCCGCACCCTTGATAATGCATTTGTTATTCTTGATGAAGCCCAAAATGCTACTGAAAGTCAACTTAAAATGTTTTTGACTAGAATGGGGAAAACCGCTAAATTTTATATTACCGGTGACCTTACCCAAGTGGATTTACCCAGAAACCAGAAATCAGGGCTTGTTCATGCCCATAAATTGCTTCAGAATTTAGAAGGAATTGATTTTGTTTTTCTTGATAATAGAGATGTTTTAAGACATAAATTAGTAAAGGCGATTATTAGTGCCTATGAATCAGAGCAAACTGAAATCAAATAAATTTGAATGTTTTTTTAGCCACTTTTATTTTTTTAAACAGTAAGATTTAGACTTTTAATTCAAGTGAATTAAAAACCAAACTTTCTCTTTTAAACGCCATTAAAATTATGAACATTTTAAGTGTTCATAATTTTAATGGCGTTTAATGTACATAACCAGCTTTAACCCCTTGCATAATAACTTATATGACTATATTTGTTTAATAAAAAAATCATATAAAATGCTGCCAACCATTACCCATACAAATTTCCATTTTAAAGGACAAATAGGGGAAATTTATCACGGAAAAGTAAGAGATGTTTACAACATAAACAATGAAATGCTTGTAATGATTGCAACTGACAGAATTTCTGCTTTTGATGTTGTTTTACCAAAGGCAATACCATATAAAGGACAAGTTTTAAATCAGATTGCTGCAAAATTCCTTCATGCCACCAAAGATATTGTGCCGAATTGGATGATAGCAGTGCCAGATCCTGTGGTTACAGTAGGCCGTTTTTGCGAGCCTTTTAAAGTGGAAATGGTTATTAGGGGTTATCTTTCCGGCCATGCATGGAGAGAATACAAATCAGGTAAAAGAATTGTTTGTGGAGTTCAAATGCCAGAAGGAATGAAAGAAAATGATAAATTCCCTGAACCAATAATTACTCCAACCACAAAGGCTACTGTAGGACATGATGAAGATATTTCAAGAGAAGAAATTTTAAAACAAAAAATTGTAACACAAGATGATTATATTCAACTTGAATCCTATACCAGGGCTTTGTATAAAAAAGGCACTGAAATGGCCTATGAAAGAGGATTAATACTCGTAGATACAAAATATGAATTTGGTAAGTCAGAGGGTATTATTTACCTGATTGATGAGATTCATACTCCTGATTCTTCCAGATATTTTTATCAGGAAGGCTACCAGGAAAGACAGAATAGGGGAGAAGAGCAGAAACAACTTTCCAAGGAGTTTGTAAGACAATGGCTTATTGCGAATGGATTTCAGGGCAAAGAAGGACAACAAATGCCTTTTATGCCTGATGAATTCGTGGAGCAAGTATCAGAAAGGTATATTGAACTTTATGAAAAAATTACTGGTGAAAAATTTGACAGAGCTGAATTGGATAATGTACTTAAAAGGGTAGAATCAAATATTACTAATTTTTTAGTAATAGCTTAAAAAATTATTTCGATAATTTTCAATATTTAAAATCATTGTTGAAGACCTGGAATTTAAGCGCCTAAAAAAGGCGCTTTTTTTGTTTCAACAAGTATGTATCAGTTTCTCTTATCTGCATTTTTTCTAATTAATGCAGGAAATATTTACTCGAATTGTGGATGGTTCTCCCATCTCTTATGATTGTTGTTCTTTCTAAAAAAGATTTAAATCATTAGTTTTTAAATTATTACCCTTTTAGATTTTTCACATTTTATTTCAAAACTATTCTGGCAGAATTTTTTGAACATATTAGGTTAGTCATTAATTAATTTAATAATAAAATGTATGAAAAACATCTTTTTGCTTGTTTCGGGAATGCTGGTAACATTCGGATTTTCTTTTGGCCAGCAAAAATACTTGAGTATGGATGCAACCGGTTTGGTTGAATATGGCTACCGTGATGGAAAATTGGATTCATCCCATGTAAATCCAAAAGTCAATTCTGTTTATAACAGCACAAAATGTATACAATACAAGCGTTCTGCTATGAAGTTCGATAATGTTAAAATTCATCCAAAAGGGAAATTTGAAAATTTAACACTTTTTGCAACATTTGACAGTACAGAACATAAAATTAAAATGAAAGTATATTCGACTTCCCCTGTTGGTACAATTGTGGAAATCCAATTCGCTAAAAAGGGGATAGATAACTATCCAAAAGGAGTGCATAGTCAGTTTCAGGCAAAAACAAAAAAACAGAACGAGTGGGAGGAACTTACTTTTGATTTTGTAAACACCCCTGAAGGAAGCCAGGTAGAATCAACTGAAATTGATGAGATTGTAATTTTGTTCTCCCCCAACGCAACAACAACCAACATTTACTATTTCAGTGATATGACAGGGCCTAAATTAATTGCAGCACTTAAAGAGTAACAATTTTGACAAAGAGATAAATATTAAGAATCGTAAGATAAAGGGAAAGTTCTATGTTGAAATGTATTGCATTTTTATTATTGATTTTTTCAAGCCTCTTTGCATTGGCTCAGAAAAATTACAATACACATCAAGGAAAGGCTCACTATAATTTTGGATTTAGAAATGGAATTTTAGATTCTGTGGCATTAAATCCTTCTCCAAACAAGATTAACAGCAGTACCTATTGTATTAAATACAGGAGAAATAAGGATGAAATTTATGATAATTTAAAATTACAGCTCCATTCTAAACTTGACAAAGTATCATCCTATGCCTCTTATGAGGAGAATGCACCAGCAATAAAATTAAAGATTTTCTCAACTGCTCCAATTGGTACCCAAGTGGAACTTCAATTGGGAAAAAAGGACGAAGTTCCATATCCTGATGGCGTCCATAGCCAATATCAAGCCTTTACTAATAAACAAAACGAATGGGAGGAAATAGTTTTTTTGTTCGCCCAAATTCCATCTGGTAGTCACGTTAATGATAAGCAAGTGGATCAGATCACCATTTTGTTTGCCCCAAATACTCATATTAATAATGTTTTTTATTTTGATGATTTAACCGGTCCGGAATTTGCAAGCCCAGGAATAGTTGTTGCGCTTGAATAGCGAGAAACTTGTAAATTTTGTTTTAAATGAAAACCGCATTAATATTTATGTTTACTGGAATTGTAACAGTCATAAATGCGCAACAAAATTTTAACGATTTTGAAGGTAATGGTTTTCATATAATTGATTACAAAAGTGGGAAAATAAATACCCGAGCCAAAAATCCAAGGATAGATGAAATTAACAGCAGTAAGCATTGCGCAAGCTATACAAGAACTTCTTCTGAGCCTTTTGATCATATAAAACTTTTATTAATTGGGAACCTTAAAGATGTTTCTGATTATGCAAATTACAAGGAAGATTCTCCAAAAATTAAGATGAAGGTTTATACTTCAGCCCCACTTGGAACAATGGTTGAAATTCATTTGGGTAAACAAACGTTAATGGAATACCCATTTTGTATACATAGCCAATATCAGGTAAGAACAACAAAACAAAATCAGTGGGAGCAATTAGAATTTAGCTTTTCACAAATTCCTAAAGGAAGTAAGGTTAAATCTTCTGAGGTAAATCAAATTACGATATTATTTGCACCTGAAACAAAGGGAAAAAAAATATTTTATTTTGATGATTTAACAGGCCCTTTATTCTTAGAGAAAAAAACAATTAGAAAAAACAAAAAGTTTGATTAAATAAAATTTTAGAAAAAAAATTATAATGAAAAAACGATTACTTATTGCCTTACTTATTCTAATAAATTCATTTGGTTATAGCCAGCAAAATTATAATGACTTTGAATTAAATGGAGTTAAGCATTATGATTTTGGATTTACAACAGGTAATCTTGAATCTCCATACACTAATTTTGATACATTAGGATTAAACATTAGTAAAAAATGCGCCATGTATGTAAGGAATGATAGTGCTATTTACGATGTAATTCACCAAAAATTACTTACTAAATTATCAGATGTATCATCCTATGCAACTAATATTACAACTAAAAAAATAAAAATGAAAGTATATTCAAAAGCTCCAATAGGAACAGCTATTGAACTTCAATTGGGCTTGTTTAGTAATGAAGGTTATCCCTCTGGAATACATTGTATTTATACAAGCCAAACTACAGTGAAAAACCAATGGGAGGAACTAGTCTTTGATTTTTCTGAAATTCCTTTTGGAAGTTTGGCTTCCGCAACTGAAATTGACAGATTAACACTTTTGTTTAATCCTAATCCACAAATCATCAAAGGCGATACCTTTTATTTTGATGATTTATCTGGTCCTGAATTATTTGATGTTGGGATTTCTGAAAGTGTTTCTGATATTCAGAATACATTCTTAGAACAAAATTAGCCTAACCCGGCTAGTTATTATACCTCCATTTCCTTCTCATTAAAGGAGTATTCGAATATTCAACTTTATTTATTGGATTTGAATGGAAGAAAAATATTCACCCTTGCTAATGGAAACTATGCAAAGGGAAAACATGAAGTGAGAGCAAATTTAATTGAACTTCCAACTGATTATATATTTATCAGTTACAAACAGATGAGCTTGTTTTTAACAAAAGAATAGTGGTATTTAAAAACGATTTTAAGGAATAAAAGGGATAAAAAAATAGTTTTAAATTAGTTTAACTTAAAGAAATGGCCCTTGCTATTAATACAATCGTTATTTCTATTAAAAAAAAACAAAATATGGAGGTTAATATTCATCCACTAAGGCAAATTATATTGGAGGGTAAAAGTTCAATCAAAATATGCCATTTGGTTAATATTAATGATTATTATTCATCCAATAAGCTTATATTAAATAAGAGGATAAATCTTTAATCACAAAATGACATTTGGTTATTATTAACTACAGCAAAGGGTTTTCCTGTAAATTGAGAACCAACAAACGGAGTGTTTTTCGATTTTGATTTTATATGCTTTTTTTCAAACACCCATTTCTGATTGGGATTAAAAAGGGTTATATTGGCTATTTCACCAACTTTAATGGATGGTACTTTCAAATTTAAAATAGTACGTGGATTAACAGCTATTTTTTCGATTATTTTTTCAATGGAAAGTTTACCATCAAGAGCAGTGTTTGCTGCACCAAAAGCACTTTCCAAAGCAATAATGCCAAAGGCTGCATGGTCAAATTCCCGTTTCTTCATTTCTTCATCCTCAGGACTATGATCAGAACAAATAACATCTATAGTACCATCAATTAGGCCTTCAATTAAGGCTTTTATATCATTTGCAGTTCTTAAAGGAGGTTTTATTTTATAATTGGTGTCAAAGCTTGTTAGGTTATTCTCATCAAGAATAAGGTGACTTGCAGATACTTCAGCAGTTACATTTAAACCACTTTTTTTTGACTTTCTTATTAATTCTACTGAATTGGCAGTGGAAACAGTAGCAAAATGAATTCTTGATTCTGCGTACTGGGTAAGGAATATATCCCTTTGTATCATAAGTTCTTCTGCCAGCCCTGGTATTCCTTTTAATCCTGTTGAAGTACTTACTATACCTTCATTTATTTTACCATCAAGTGAAATGTTTTTATCATCTGGAAAACTTATTATGAGGCCATTAAATGATTTTACATAAAGCAGCGCTCTTTGTAATAATCCTGGATCCGAAAGTGGTTTTTTATCATCAGAAAATGCAATTGCACCGGATAAATGCATATCATACATCTCAGATAGATCTTTACCCTCATGCCTGTGTGATACTGTCCCTACTGGATAAACATCAACAAGAAAACCCTTTGTTTTGTTAAGAATGTATTCAACTTCAGATTTTGAATGGATAGGGGGTAAGGTGGAAGGCATACAGGCTACAGCTGTAAATCCTCCTGCTATTGCAGCATCCATTCCTGTAAAAAGATCTTCCTTGTATTCAAACCCAGGGTCCCTGAAATTTACTCTCATATCAAACCAGCCTGGAGATATATGTAAATTTTCTGATTCTAATAAGGTGGCATTTTCAGCTTTAATTGCTGTTCCAATTTCTTTGATTATACCATTTACAATCCAAATATCTTTTGTTTTGCCATTGTCTGCTGAACCCGTGTCGATTATTCTGGCTGAACGAATGAGGATGTTCATTGGCTTTTTTTGATTTATTTTTTTAGGAACCTCAGTAAAATGATCTCTGTAAATAAAAATAACAGGGCGAATATAATACAAAGTTTCCACAGTCTTTTACCTAAATTCAAATCTTCTAGAGCTGTTGTTAAATTTTTATTTTCTGAATCTAAAATCAAGAAATTTAAAAAACCCATATTTTCAACCAACATTGTGAGCTCTGGTAAAGAATAATAACTTAAATCTGATTCTTTCCTGCTGTAATTAAAGGAAATACTTCCTGCATTCTGGTTTCCTGATTTCAAACTGTAATTGCCTGCCATTTTTAGTTGATCATGTAAAATCAACTGATGTTTCCCATCAATAATTTTGTTTTCTGGAATTATGTCAAAACCATTTTCTTCTGAAATCAACCGGAAAATTTCATCAGCCTGAAGGTTTTGCTTGGATTCAATAATCTCATCCCTGGCAATGGTAAAGAATAAAGGATGAAAAGGTTCGCTATGCATTGCTATGTTGTACATGGCAGGAACAAAAAGAGCATGTTTATGAAAGTTTCCATTTTCATTTCTTAAAGCAACTGCACTTAAATACACAAATCCCTTTCCTGATGCATATTTTGATAGCAACATGTTTCCGTTTTGAAGCCTAATTAATTCTTCTTCATTACTATGTGTTGATTTTGATATTGCGAAATGAGAGGAAACAAAGGGTAAATCCATGTTTTCAGGAATTTTCTCAAATACATTTTTAAATAGTACATGTTCAAGGTTTATTCTACTTGCTTTAGTATAATTAGTATCTAAAGCTGTGTAGTAATTGCTTTTTAATGAAGATAAAAAAATCTTAAATGATTCAATATCCATGTCAGGAGCGGGGATTAAAAAAATGTTTCCTCCGTTATGAACATATTTTTTTAGTTCCTGAGCAAGTCCTGAGCTTACTGTTTTTAATTGGTTTAAAATGATTAACTTATTCTTCACCAACAAGGAATAATCCATATTCTTATCTGAAACATTAGTGAATACAAAAAAATCATCTTTGCCAAATAAAGAATTAAGATAGGGACTTTCTTTATCGCTGTTTATGGCCAAAACAGGCAAATGTTTGGCAACGTTAAAAGAAAAATAAAAATCATCATCATAAGAAATCGGGTAATCCGTAATTTTTACCATCCCTTTGTTTTCCCCGATCTCATTTATTGTAAACACCATTACATGTTCCTGAGTAGAATTAGCTTCAATATTTATACTTGCAGGGGCTTTCTGTTGTCCGTTGATAAATAATTTAAGGGGAACATCCTCAAAAGGTATGTTTGATGCATTTTTTACTCGTATTACTAACTCTTCACTTTGCCCTAGAAGTCGGGTAGGGGATTTAAACCAAAGCGAGTCAATATATAAATTGTTGTTTTGTTCAGATTTTACCGGAACAAGTTTAAATTCAATTAAAGTGTCATTCTTGAAGCTTTCAAAATCAACTATAGAACGTTGAAAATCAGATATAAGAAAAGCATATTTATTGATCTGATCCTGGTTCAAAAGTAAATCCTTTTGGCGTGAAATTATTTCTGAAATATTTTTTACAGCTGGACTAATATTAACCTCATCAAGTTGTTCCAGGAATTCTTCTTTATTTACAATGCGTTGATGCCTGGCTTCAAAATCATTTGTTAAAAGCTGAAATCGGTCGGTGGGTTTGTAAGCTCCTGCAATTTCCTTTGCCTTTTTTCTGGCCTCTTCAAACAAATTCCCAGATTCACCCATTGATTGCATACTAAATGAATTATCCAAAAATATGCTAATTACTTTATCACCTGTAACCGCTTTTTTATTCTCTGAAGGAATATAGGGCTGGGCAAAAGCAAAGACAAGAAAAGAAATTGCTAGGATCCTGCAAAATAATACAAGTAAGTGTTTTAATTGTGATTTGGATTGTGTTTCTTGTTTAACTTCCTTTAGGAACCTAACATTGGTGAAATAGATTTTTTTGAATTTCCTGAAATTAAATAAATGTATAATTACAGGAAGTGCAATTGTTATTAAAGCGAATAAAAATAGTGGAAAAAGGAATTTCATTTATTTTCTAGAAATCTGTTTTTATTCTTGCAAAGATAATTGTTTAATCAGAATGTAAATCTATAACAGCAGCATGTTTTAAAACATAGACTATAATTGATTTTTCAGAAGTAATCCTTTAATTATTTTATTCTTTATAACTCACAACTAAAAAAAATAGTATCTAAAAATTTTCAAAAACACCCAGTCCGAAAAGTGCAAAATCGTATTTTACAGGATCAATAGGATCGAAAAGCAGGAGTGATTCAGTTAATTGTTCTGCTGCTTTCCAATCATTTTGAGACCGTGTGAGTAATCCTAGTTTTCGAGAAACATTGCCTGTATGAACATCAAGAGGGCAAATAAGCTGGGAGGGTTGTATGGATTTCCAAATTCCAAAATCAACCCTATCTTTTCTTACCATCCAACGCAAAAACATATTGATTCTTTTTGCAGCGGATCCTGCCAGGGGATTAGAAAAATGTTTTAAAGAACGGTGAGGGAAATCTATTTCAAAAAAACATTTCCGAGCATTTACAATGCTTGTGGCTACATTTTTATCGGTTTCTTTTATCGAAAAAATTGTTTCCAATCCTCCTTTATGTTTATAAATATGTTGGAGTGAGCGAACAAAAAAGATACAATCAGTCCCGTTAAAGGTACGATGCACGAAATTTTTGAGCTGTCGGCAAGATTTGTTCTCTTCATTGAAATCCATAATGAACTCATAGGGTGAATTGCCCATGTATTCCATTAATTTACGTGCATTATTAATTATTGTTTTTCTTTGTCCCCATGCTATAATGGAGGATAGAAATGAGGCTATTTCAATATCTTCTTTTAAAGAAAATGCGTAAGGGATGCTAATTGGATCCGATTCTATAAAAAAAGAGCGGTTGTATTGTAAATACTTTTCCTCCAAAAAACCTTTTAGGTCGATAACCTGCGTATATTTCACTGTAATTCTCTGGTAAGAATTGTTGTGCAGCTATCTTTGAAAATATTGTACTGTTTAATAATATCCAATGTAACTAGGGTTCCCGAAATGTTTATTTTCCCTGTTCCGGAATAAATAGTATCAAAAATGGCTTGTTGGGGAATTGTTAACAACTGGCCAGTATTGCTTATTATTATTGCTTTTATTTTTTTTTCCTGGGGCAAATTGTTGTATCCCTTTAGGTAAATGGAGTTGGTATTAAAGTCCTCTTTCTCGATAGAAATAAAATAATTTTCATTGTTCATTGATGTTTCACTACAAGTTTCAGAAGCCTCATAAATAGAGCTAAGAGATATGTTGTTATGTGAAACAAAACAAATTCTTGTCATTTCTTTTGCATGGTTTCCTGAGGCATCAGTTACATTATATCTAACATAATATATACCCGAAACATTAGGATCAGGCAAACCTGTACTTTTAACAAGATAGGTAATATCACCGTCTTTTTTATCGGTTGCCCTAAAACCAGGTTCCATATATTTATTTCCTATAACCATAGTAAAATTAGAATCACCATACAAGGTGATAACTGGTGGGGTTTGATCCTCCTTAAAGCAGGAGGTTAATAAAATTCCGGTAAAGAAAAATAAAAGGAGGTTCTTAAGCAATGGATTAACAGATTAAATTGTATTTGAAGTATGTATAAACGCTAAATTTAGCTTTTCTAAATAGAATTTAACTGTAAAAATAAAAAATATTTTTTTTCTAAATTGAAATGCCTTTATATTTGGTTTATTTTCCAAAATTGACTCTAAAACTATACTATTTTTATTTTTAGAAAAAATATCTAATAAATTTACAATAAGTAAATTAAAATATAGTTAGATTTGCACAACAATCAATTAAAACCATTTAAAACTAAACTGATTATGAAAAAATTATTAATAATGGCAGTAGTTGCAGGCGCTGTTTCATTAACTTCATGCGGACCAAGCGCAGAAGAGAAAGCTGCAAGAGAAAAAGAAATTCAGGATTCAATTGCAAGTGTTGAACAGTTAAGAATGGATTCAATTGCATTGGAAGAAGAAATGGCAAGAGTTGCTGCAGAACTTGAATTAGCTAGACTAGATTCAATTGCTGCTGCTGAAGCTGCTGCTTCTACAAAAACAAGTTCTAAGACTAAAACTACTACCAAAACAACCACAACAACTACGGTAGAACCTAAAAAAGATCCTGAAAAAGATAGAGCTGGATCAGGCAAAACTGCTACAGATGCTCAAAAAGACAGAGCAGGTAGTACAGGAAACCCTGTTGAAGATCAAAAAAAGAGAAATTAGTTTCACGATCAGCTTACAAAAGAAAAGCCGTTTCATTTATTTGAAACGGCTTTTTTTTGACCGAATAATTTTAGGCTTAAAAGAATTCTTTCCTTTTGGATTTTCCATTTAGATTAAACTTATTTCTAAATTAAAGTTGATATGATTTTTGATTAGCTATTAAACAGCTTTCATACCAATACATCTGGGTTCTACATATATCTCTCCAGTTTATACCTTTGATAATTACCTAAATAGTTTAGGTGCGTATCTTCTGATTGATCTATGAATCTAATAATCGTCATTTCTGATACAGATTGTGTTTTTTAATTTGTTTATTCCTTAAACAGCTTTTACAATTGCATCCCACTTAGGTATTCAATACTGCAATCTCCATGAATAATTTTAGTAATTAATAAATGGAAGAGTTATAATGGTGGAACTTTTCAAAAGCCTATTAAAAACACCTTAGGCTTTTGTATAAATTGAGGCAATGATTAATGTTATAGATACAGCAAATAATTGGGTATACTTAAATGGGAAACAACAAATCACAAATTTATCCTTTTTTGGAATTATTAATTCTTTGAATAGTACTAAATAAAAAAGCTTTACAATAACCTGTAAAGCTTTTTTATTAATAATTTTTTAGGGAATAAAAAAAGCTGCCTCATCAATGAGACAGCTTTTTTTTATTAAAAGATTAAATATTACTTAACCATAGTAACATTTGCACAAGTTTCACTTGTGTTATCAGTATATGTTACAGTGTAAGTTAAAGTAATTGCATTATTAGAATAAGAACCTGTTACTGTGAATTTTCTTCCAGAAGCATCAACATAATTAGTAGCTGAAACAGAAGCACCAGAAACAGTTGCTTTTACAACTGCAGGAGTTCCAAAATTACCTAGGTTAGAAAAAGTAATTTCTGTTGGAAGGCTACCAGCAGTAATAGTTTGTGAATAACCAAGAGCTGTACAAGGATCAGTAACATTGTATGATCCAACAAACTTAGCGTTCATAGCTTTTTCACAAGCATCACCTTCGTAACCAGCAGTACAATCACATACACCCTCAACACAAGTTCCGTTAGCACCACATTCAACATTTTTACACTCATCCTTACAAGAAGTTGCTGTAACCATTAAGCCGAAAGCAAGTACCATTACGGTAAAAAGATTTTTAAATTGTTTCATAAGTTTTTAGTTTTAGTTTTAGTTTTGTTTTAAAGTTTATGGGACAAAAGTATAAAAAATATTGAATAGAATACTATTTTTTAATATTTATATTATATTCTATAGGAGCAAACCTTTGTTTATGATTGTCAGTCTTTATTTATTTTACAATTCGAACATCCTTTTGATTTCTTAAATTGATGTTGAAATTTTTTGAAAAGAAAAAACAAAGCAGTTGAAAAAATTAATATTACAAGAATATATTGATAGTTCATGAATTTAAATAATTTTATACAAAAGTACCTGTTTTTTTAATATTTTTGAAGCTTAAATTTAAATAAATGATCACCCTTCAGACTCCTGTTGTTTTTCAAAGAAAAAAACGTCATACCGATAATATTCTTATTGATTTATATAAAAACCTGCTTAAACCCAGAATGATTGAGGAGAAAATGCTTTTGTTATTAAGACAGGGGAAAATTTCCAAATGGTTTTCAGGTATTGGACAAGAAGCAATTTCAGTTGGTTCAACCCTTGCTGTAGAAAAAGATGAATACATTTTACCAATGCATAGAAATCTTGGTGTTTTTACAGCACGTAATATTCCTTTAAATAGATTATTTGCTCAGTTCCAGGGAAAAATGAGTGGTTTTACCAAGGGAAGAGACCGTTCCTTTCATTTTGGGACCAATGAATACCATATTGTAGGAATGATTTCTCATCTTGGTCCTCAGCTTGGTGTTGCTGATGGTATTAGTCTTGGTACCTTATTAAACAAAGAAAACAAGGTAACTATAGTATATTCTGGAGATGGTGGGGCGAGTGAAGGTGATTTTCATGAAGCTATTAATGTTGCCTCTGTTTGGAATCTTCCTGTTATTTTTATCATTGAAAACAATGGATATGGATTATCTACACCATCTAATGAGCAATTCCGTTGCAAGCAATTTATTGATAAAGCAATTGGCTATGGAATGGAGGGCATACAAATAGATGGAAATAATGTACTTGAAGTTTATGATACAGTAAAAACGATTGCTGAGGATTTGCGTCAAAATCCAAGGCCAATTTTGTTGGAATGTATGACCTTTAGAATGAGAGGCCATGAGGAAGCATCAGGTACAAAATATGTTCCGGGAGAATTATTTGATACCTGGGGTAAAAAAGATCCTTTGGTTAACTACGAACGTTTTTTACAGGAAGAGGGTGTTTTAACCGAGCAAATGATCTTTGAATTTAGGGCAGAATATAAAGAAGAGATTAATAAAGGACTTGATCTGGCTTTTAATGAAGAAAAAATAAAACCTTCTCTTGAAAGGGAACTTGCTGATTTATATAAGGAATACAAACAGGTTGTTGTAAATCCTTCTTCAGATAAAAAATCGAAAAAAAGGCTCATTGATGCTATTTCTGATGGACTAAAACAGAGCATGGAAAAGCATCCCAACCTTGTTTTAATGGGGCAGGATATTGGTGATTATGGTGGAGTTTTTAAAATTACCGATGGTTTTGTAAATGAATTTGGTAAGGAAAGGGTAAGAAACACACCTTTATGTGAGGCCGCAATTGTTGGAACTGCTTTAGGTTTATCTATTAAAGGATTTAAAGCAATGGTGGAGATGCAATTTGCGGATTTTGTAACAGAAGGATTTACCCAAATTATAAATAATCTGGCAAAAATTCATTGGAGATGGGGGCAAAATGCTGATGTTGTGGTTAGAATGCCTACAGGAGCAGGAGTTGCTGCCGGACCTTTTCATTCTCAATCAAATGAAGCCTGGTTTTTTCATACCCCTGGCTTAAAAGTTGTTTATCCAGCCTTTCCCTATGATGCAAAAGGATTATTGACTGCTTCCTTTGAAGATCCTAATCCAGTAATGTATTTTGAACATAAAGCCCTGTATCGCAGTATTTCTGAAGAAATTCCTGATGATTATTATACCATAGAAATTGGTAAGGCTAAATTATTGAAAGAAGGAAGCCAGGTTTCAATTATTACTTACGGAATGGGAGTTCACTGGGCTCTTGAAACACTTGAAAAACATCCTGAAATTTCAGCTGATCTATTGGACCTAAGAACTCTACTTCCCCTTGATTTAGATGCTATTATTTCTTCAGTAAATAAAACAGGAAAGTGCATAGTATTGCACGAGGATACTTTAACTGGAGGAATAGGAGGTGAGATTGCCTCAATTATTAATGAACATTGTTTTAAAAACCTTGATGCGCCTGTAATGCGTTCAGCAAGTATTGACACTCCTGTTCCATTTGTAAGTGAACTCGAGCAGGAATTTTTGCCAAAGAAAAGATTTGAGGAGCAATTGCTGAAGTTGATTGCTTATTAAAGGTAAGAGCCCAGGTTATTTTCTATTTCAAAAGTTCTTGCAATTTGCTTATAGCTCTTTGGTTTTCAGGTTGCTTGATTGATTGTTGTACTGCCCATTTTTCCTTTGTTGTTAGATGCCAGGATAAAGAAATCTTTTCATCTTTATCATTTAAATGAAAATCTATTACATCTATTTTCCCATCAAACCAGGAGCTTGCATACTGAATTAATTCATCATGATTGAAATTTTGAATTTTATCGAAATTACCATAGAAGTTTCCCAGGGGCGCAGATAAACTTTGAATAGTTGTAGCAAGTGGCTTTTTTTCCATTTCCCATTCTTTAAATTTATCCCTGGTTTGAATTATAACAACTCCACTGGTATTGGTACTGATCCAGTTTCGGAAAGTATAAAGATAATTTAAAGTAGTTTTTAAACCATAATTATCTCTGATACCTCCATCCATAATCTCAATGGATGGAGAACTTGGTAAAGAAGTAACAGGCAAAACATATGGGAAAGATGCATTCATTCTTAATGCGCTTGTAAACCTTGTGTTGTAGGCATCCTGATGTTTAAAAAAACGGGTGTATTCAACAGCCTCTGGTAATGGCTCATTATATACATTTGACTGTGAATTGTTATTGGTTAAATAGGAAACAGGCTGGGAAGCAATAATTAACCTTCTTCCCTCATTGATAATAGTTGGGGTGAAAACAAGCATGGGTATTAAAGCATCTTTTTCAGGTTGCCTGTAATCCACTAGCCGTTTATCAAGAAAATTATCGGTATTAATGTTTAATTGTCGCTCAAAAGCATATCCTCTTTCCTTTGTATAAGTATATGGGCCATCCTTAAATTTTTGTAAACGTAAAAACATATCATTTACCACAATGGTGAAAGCAATTGGATTTAATAAGTCAGTGGAAATTTTCTCTCTGTATTTTTTATCATAAATATTAATGGTGGAATCAGAAAGACTGCGTAAATAAACTTCCCTGAAATAGGACGCTCCGATCAATCCTCCAGAAGAGCCAGTAATAAACTGAGTATGTTTAATTAAATCTCCCTTCAGAATACTATCAGAGTGTTGCAAAACAAAAAGGGTCCACAATGAAGCTCTTAAACCACCTCCGCTACAAGAGATAATCACCAATTTTGGTTTTTTTGTTTTATCCTTGTAATTATCATTATTAACAACAGAGGTTTTCCATTTATTCAAAATTTCTATTGTATTGGAAAAATCTAGTTTGTTTTGGGTTAAATCATATGCGTGTTTTTTTAATTCCTCATTACTATATACTGCTTTGGTAGAATAATCCAGACCATACACTTGATTTTCGTAATTGAAAAAGGTTTGCCCTGAAAGGTAATTTACAAATACAATAAGCAATAAAAACACAGGCAAAAACCAAGCTTTTAACCATGAATACAATGCACTGGTTAACATGATAAACATAGTAAACAGCAGGAAAACAGTAGCTCCTGCTGGTATCATAAATACGTTGATCTCCCTGAATAAACCCAGGAATAACAGGGATGCAATTGCAATGATTTCAAAGAATGCAGCATTTAAATGATTTTGTTGAAAAACACTGTTTAGCATTTCCCGATCATAATGACTGCAATCCCTACACAATTGGACCTTAAAGGGATTGGATAAATATGTTTCCACATACCATTCGCTATTTTTAAATAAACTTCTGGTCCATTTTTCGTTTTTATGAAAAACATCCACAACAGGCTTAAATTTTGGTTTTCCAGGAAAAAAATCTTCCTCGGTTCCAATTCCAAAGAGTTTAAAAAGATCTTTATTGGTGGATAGAAAATAAGTAAATGAGAAAAATAAAAATAAAATGATACCTGAAAGAAATCCAGAAACAATAAAAATAATTTCCGGGATGGGCAAGAATTCCTTATTGTATTGAAAGGTAATAATAAACAATAAATAAAGAAGCAGGAAAGCAAAAGGGATAATGGAATTATTAAGGCAAAATTTCATGAAAGGCCTTGAAATAGTAGCAATAAAAGGAAATCTGAAACTGTGCAGAATGTAACTGGCAATATGAAAAGCCATAATAAACCCTCCACATGAAAAACCAAGAATCAGGAAAGACCAGAATCCTACTTCTCCCAGATATTCAGGGTTTAAAAACAGGTTTTGTAAGCCAAACTTATTGCCAATACTTCCTGAGATTATTCCCAATAGGATAACCCAAAAAAACAATAACAATAGATTGCTTTTAATATGCAGAAATACCAATTGCAATGGAAAGGAAAAGAAAATTCTTCTGAACCTAGAATTGTATTTGAGACGCGAAATCATTGCAAAATGTTGGGATTAATAAAAATTAATTTAAATCTGCAAGTACCGTTAAACTAATGTAAACACATGCTTATTGTCTTATTAACAGTTTTTATTGCTTAAGCTATATTTTTTTCGACAATTTCTAATATTTCTGCTTCAAGATCTTTTGCGTTTCGTTCAATTTCAGTTCCTTTTTCCATTACTTTTTTTACGAAATCCTTATCGTTTAATCCTGATGCATTAATTTTAACATTTAAAAACGCCCCCATTACCGCGCTACGCGCACAAAGAGCACCAACACCAGCATCACTTGCAGAATTTGGATTTCCATTTTGTGCCATAGCTTTTATCACGTGCATTGATTTCAGTGTAGTTTCCATTACCCTAAATGGAACTTCAATTGCATTTTTTGTGGCAGCCTGTATGCTATCAGCTCGGTTTTGTTTGTCATCTTGTGTTGTATTTGGCATTGAAAAGGCATCCATAATCAAATTAAAGGCTAATGTATCCTCATCAACTAATTTCACTAGTTCTTGTGTGTATTTTTGGCCCTCTGAGGCAATATCTGAGAATTCCTTCCATCTCTCATCCCAACCCCTTTTATGTGAAGATAGATTAGCAACCATAGTTCCCAATGCCACTCCCAAAGCTCCCATATAAGCCGAAATAGAACCACCACCAGGAGCAGGTGATTCAGATGCTGTTTCATCTGCAAAATCTGTAAGACTCATATTAACAAGTCTGCTTTTTGCTTTGTTCCTGAGCATATATTCAATGATTCTTTGCTCTGGTTCAAATGGTCCAAGTTCATCTAAGCCTAAGGATTTGACAGCAATTTTTATAAGTTCTTTTTCCGAAACTCCTGTTGAACGTTCTTGTTTTTCAAGGAAATATTTTCCCGCATCTAGCAATGCATTTAAAGGGACAAGTCCAACAAGCTCGGAACCTGTTACACGAATACCTCTTTCCCCCGCTTTTTTGCACACCTCATCAAATGCAATGTGAACAGGTGTGATGTTTATGTTTGTTAAATTCATCGAAATTTGTGCTATTCCATATTCTTCAATATACCAACCTACTGCTTTTACGGATTTCAAACTTCCTGGAATATTAACTGGTCTGCCATTCTGATCGGTTACAATCTTTCCAGTTAGTGGATCTCCTTCTCTTTTAACTCTTCCTCCCTCACGTACATCAAAGGCAATTGCATTTGCCCTGCGCGTGGATGTGGAATTTAAGTTTATGTTGTAAGCCACTAAAAAATCACGTGCTCCTATTACTGTTGCACCTGATTTTACACTGAATTCAGAAGGACCAAAATCTGGTTTCCATTGTGGCAATTTTATTTTTTCAAAAAATCCTTCATATTGACCTGCTCTGATTATGGAGAGATTTTTCCTTGCACTATCTACCTGCGCTTCTTCATAAAGATATACTGGAATATTAAGTTCTTTTCCAACCCTTTCACCCAACATTTTTGCATATAAAACGGTTTCTTCCATAGTTACCCCAGAAACAGGAATTAAAGGGCAAACATCAGTTGCTCCCATTCTTGAATGTTCACCTTTATGCCTGGTCATGTCAATTAATTCAGCAGCTTTTTTTATTGCATTAAAAGCCGCCTCAATAACTGCTTTTGGTGATCCTACAAAAGTAACCACTGTTCTGTTGGTTGCCTTGCCCGGATCTACGTTCAAAAGTTTTACGCCCTCAACCAGTTCTATCTGGTCAGTAATTTGTTTGATAATATTTAAATCTCTCCCTTCGCTAAAATTGGGTACGCATTCAATTATTTTCTCCATTTTTTAAATTAATTTTGTGTTTTATTTTTGAATTAATGATGAATTTTGTTTTTAATAATTCTAACTACTGAATACAATCTCCCTAATTTTATTTTGAATTTGAATTGTATAATCATATCCAATTGCAAATTTTTCATCTGCCTTATTAATATCAGTTAAAAATTTTTTTTTCATATTTGGTGATTCAATAAACAAGGTACATGCTTTTATACTTTCTTTTATCTTTGTGTTCTTAACTATTGCAGGGTTTGACGTGGTGAATATCCATTTGCATAAAAAGCTCCCACAATTGCTCCGCCACTAACACCTGAAATTGCTTCAGGTTCAATATCCATTTCTGTTAATTCCTCTAATATACCCAAATGAGCAATACAACGAGCAGCTCCGCTCGAAAGAGCTAGGCCTATTTTATTTTTATTCACCAAAAGCTTCTTTAAATGAAAAAGAATTATTTAATCTTATGCCTTTTTCTGTATGTTTTAAAGTACAACATTCATGAATAGCATCATGTTCAAAAAATAAAATATAATTGTTATCTGCAGCATGTTTTAGAAATTCGCTTTTTTCCTGTAAAGTTATAAGGGGCCGTGTATCGTAAGCCATAACATATGGAAGAGGAATATGCCCTGTGGAAGGCAGCAGATCGGCCATGTAAACTATCGTCTTTTCTTTGTATTGTATGTGGGGTATCATCATGGCATCTGTATGTCCATTTGCATACATTACAGAAAAACCAGGAAATAATTCACCCTGTTTTTCCACAAATTTTAGTTGCCCACTCTCCTGAATTGGTAAAATGTTTTCTTTTAAAAAACTAGCTTTCTCCCGAGGATTTGGTTCAGTTGCCCATTTCCAATGATCTTTATTGCTCCAATATGTTGCATTCTTAAAAGCAGTTTCATAACCTGTTTTATCCTTATTGTATTTAATGCTTCCTCCACAATGATCAAAATGAAGGTGGGTAAGAAACATATCTGTAATATCATCAGGGTGAAAACCATGGCAAGCAAGTGATTTTTCAAGAGTATCATTACCTGAGAGATAATAGTGACTAAAAAATTTCGCATCCTGTTTAGTCCCAATACCGTTATCAATTAAAATAAGTCGGTTTCCATCTTCAATAAGCATACTGCGCAAGGCCCAGTTGCACAAATTATTACTATCTGGAGGATTTATGTTTTGCCAGATTGTTTTTGGTACTACTCCAAACATTGCTCCCCCGTCTAATTTAAATAATCCTGTTTCAATTGAATAAATTTTCATTGCCTCTATTATTTTTGTTTAATTTCAAAATAATTTTATTCTACTATAATAATTTTTTCTCCATTTAGGTTAAAATAATTAATCAATCACAAATTAACAAGAAATATATTTTTTAAGAGGAAACAAAGCGTAAATATAATAACAACAAACTGTTTAAAACTTAAATTTAATAACTTGTTTTTGATGCTTTGGAATTAATATGTTAGCTGTTTAATAAAGATATAGACTAAGAACTTACCAAAATATGCAAATTCATTTTATAGCAATAGGAGGAAGTGCAATGCATAATCTTGCCTTGGCCTTGCACCACAAAGGATATACGATTAGTGGTTCAGATGATGAAATTTTCGAGCCCAGTAAAACAAGATTAAAAAATCATGGACTTTTACCTGAAGTTGATGGTTGGTTTCCAGAAAAAATTACAAAAAATACAGATGCGGTGATTTTAGGCATGCATGCAAGGAAGGATAACCCTGAATTGGAGCGTGCTAAAGAACTGGGTATAAAAGTTTTTTCTTATCCTGAATATATCTATGAACAAACTAAAAATAAAATTCGGGTTGTAATTGGTGGAAGTCACGGTAAAACAAGTATTACCGCAATGATTCTTCATGTACTGGATTACAATAAAATTAATTGTGATTATATGGTAGGGGCGCAGCTGGAAGGCTTTGATACCATGGTGAAACTTTCGAAAGAGGCTCCAATTGCTATTCTTGAAGGAGATGAATATTTGTCCTCCCCTATTGATCGCAGACCAAAATTTCATTTATACAAACCTAACATTGCACTGTTAAGTGGAATTGCATGGGATCATATTAATGTTTTTCCAACTTTTGACAATTATGTAGAACAGTTCAAAATTTTTATTGATTTGATAGAAAAAGATGGAACAATAATATATTGTGAATCAGATTCAGAAGTGAAAAAAGTATGTGAAGCATCAAAAGAGGATTTAAAGAAAATTCCGTATAACATACCTGAACATACAATTGTAGATGGAACTACTTACCTCACCTATGGTAATCAAAAAGTACCCTTGCAGGTTTTTGGAGATCATAATTTAATGAATATTAACGGGGCTAAATTGGTCTGTTTCGAGTTAGGAGTTAATGAGCGCAGTTTTTATGAAGCAATCAATTCTTTTAATGGTGCCTCAAGGAGGCTGGAATTAATTATTAAAGATGATAGTACTGCTGTTTACAGGGATTTTGCACACTCACCATCTAAATTAAAAGCTACAACAGAGGCTGTGAAAAAGCAATTTCCGCAAAGAAAATTAATTGCATGCATGGAGTTGCATACTTTTAGCAGCCTTAATGAAACTTTTTTAATGGAATATAATGGTGCAATGTTAAAGGCAGATGAGGCAATTGTATATTATAGTCCGCATACAATTGCCCATAAAAAATTAGCACCAATTTCTATAGCCCAGGTGAAAAAGGCTTTTGGTGGAAATAATATTTCTGTTTTTGTTGATTCAAGCGAACTTGTTGCATATTTGCTAAAAAAGCACTGGAAGGATACAAATCTTTTATTAATGACCTCTGGAAACTTTGATGGTATTGATTTTAAAAGCTTTTCTGAAAAGATTATGAAAAAAGAAGGTTAATAAAAAGGGAGAATATATACAAAAATATTTTTTTTCTTTTAATTTAAAGGAGATTGATTAAAGCAAATGAGGCTTTAAAATAATCTTTGATACTAATTTTTCAACAATTTATAAACAGGCAAAAATTCAAATAAATAATCCAATTGGGTACTAAAAAAATAATGATTTTTCTCATTTCATGTTTAACAAAATAGTATTCATTAGCAATAAAACCATTACAGCCAAAGAAAAATACAAAAACAAGAGGCAAGAATTAAGAGGTTTTAAAATAAAATCATAGTTTTGTACAATTACTTTCTTAGTAACTGCAATGTTTTGAACTGGTATTAATTTTTTGTTTTTTATTTTTTTTCTATTTTTATCCCCAATTCAAAACAAAGTGACAAAAATAAATTGTTTTTTCATTACTATATATTGTGCTTTTACACTTGCTAATTGTATTGCACAAGGTAAAACAGTATTTAAAAAACCAGAAGATACAGTAAGATACAGCGATACCGTAGTTAATATTAACTATGGAGTTAGGATGTTTGATAAATATAACAATATACTTGGTGGTGACTCAATTAGGAATTGCCGCAATTATGCTTGCCAGGGCTGGGTTGAAGATTTTTATGAGAACGGTAAAACCTTACATAAAGGCTTTTATATTGAGGGGATATTAAATAGTTATAAGAATTTTTATCCCGATGGTACACTTGAACGTGAATTTAAAAACAAAAGCCTTGTTAAAAGTGAACTAACAACCTATCATCCAAATGGAAACATAAGAACTAAAGGGGTTTTTGTAGAGGGAAGTTCATTGATATATGAGGAATATTATGAAACAGGCCAATTGGAGTATATGGAAGAAAACCATAAAAGCATGGAATACTATGTTTCTACTAAATCCTTTTACAGTACAGGAACACAGGAATCAATACTCCTACTTACAAATCCTAAAAAACTTACTTTTAGTAAAGTTGAATACCATGAAAATGGTACTATTAGAGAACAAGGCGAACTTTTCTTTAATAAGAATAATATGGATTATTACAAAAGCGGTAAATGGTCCTATTTTGATGAAACAAGCAAGCTCACCCACGAGACTTTATATGAAAATGGGAAAAGCATTAAAACTATAAATTATTAAAATTCATTAATTTCTTTATTTATATGTTTTTAAGGAAACGGGTTAAAATATATAAAGTACTGTTAGAAGATAATTGTTTTTTATTAATAGCATGAATAATTTCGGTAGAATGTATAAAAAGGCTTTATTGGCAATTTTTTTAGCATCCTTAGTTTATGCTTTGCTAATATCGCCCATATTTTTCCTTTACCCACATTTTAATGACTCTATAAAAAAAAACATTGAAAAGGAATTTTTCAATGAAATAAGTGATAACATTAAAGGAGATTGTTATAGAATATGCCAGAGCTTTGACAGGGAATGTCCTTTTCCAACAAGGGAGGTTCATTTGAATTCAGAACATACCATTGTTGAAATATTAATAAATGGTAAATGGTATGCTTATGATCCTTTGTATAAAAAATCGTTTAGAGATAAAAATGTTATTCAAATTTCTTTTGATGTAAAAAGAGGATATATGCCTACTTATCTTAAAGGGTATGCATATGCTAATTCATTTAAAGAAGTAAAGTATTACCATAGCCATTATTTTGTTTTTTTGAAATACATCTGTCCTTTTTATGATGAATTAGTAAGGCAATATTACTCTGTGAACTAATTTTCTTTTAATTTTTTTGGAATAATCATTAATAGTAATGCCGGCAAAAGGAGTAAGTCTGCAAGTATTGCGAAAAGCAAAGTAAGACTAATTAATAATCCAATATAAAAGGTACTGGAAAAATCAGAAAGTATCAAGGTTAAAAATCCTCCACAAAGTATCATTGATGTAATTACAATTGCTTTTCCAGTAGATAACATAGTTCTTTTTATTGCATAAGGTAAGGTTTTGCCTTTTCTTAATTCCTGTCTTAATTTGCTTAGAAAATGGATTGAATCATCCACTGCTATACCAAATGCAATAGTAAAAATTATTGAGGTAGAAACTTTCAGATCAATACCTGTAAAACCCATAATTCCGCCAATCATAACCAAGGGTAAAAAATTTGGAAATAAGGCTATAATTATCATTTTAATTGACTTAAACATAATTCCAACTATAAAAGCAATAATTAAAAAAGCGATAAGCAAACCCTGGAGCATGCTTTTTGATAAATTCTCATTGTTTTTATCAATTAAATGTGCCCCTCCGGTTAATTTATAATTTATCAAAGTGGTGTCAATTTTCGAAATGAAAAAGTTTTCCAGTTGTGCATTCTTCTCGTTAATAAGATGACTTCCCCAATCGGGTATTTTTGCTGTTAACCTTGCAGATTTCTGGTCCTCTGAAATTAAAGTCCTAAATTCCTTCCGTTTTTTAAAATTCGAAAGCTTTTCAACCAATTGATCAAAGCCTTCCTTTTCGGGTAAAACAAAGGCATTGTTTCCACCACCATTAAATGCACGATTAGCTGATTTTACTAAAAAGAGTGGAGAGATAATATGTCCTGTTCCATAAACACTATATAGATATTCCTCAATTTTGTTTATTTCCTGAAGTATTTTATAATTTAATACTGATTCTGTTGAGCCTTCAATATTTACAACCATTTCAAATGCCCTGGCTCCTGAATATTCCTTCTCGAAAAAATTAAAACTTTGTTTTAGCTGCACTTTTTCACTTAAATCTTCAAGCAGATAATTGTTTATTTTAATTTTACTTATACCTATAAATGAAGCAATAAGGACAAATCCAGTTATAATTAAAATTGTTTTATGCCTTTTAAAAACGAAAATAACAATTTTACCCAGGTACTTATTCCATACCTTGTTGTGGTTAGCCTTTTCCGTTATTTTAGGGGTGTTTAGATTAATCAATATTGCTGGCAGTATTGTAAATGTTAGGATAAAAGCAATAAATATCCCAACAGCCAAGTAAAGGCCAAATTCTCTAACTGGTTTTATTCCTGCTGTAAGAAGAGTTAAAAACCCTGCAGCAGTTGTGATTGTTGTTAGGAAAGTGGCTAATCCAACTTCTTTCAGGCTTGTTTTTAAGGCTGCTATTTTTTCTTTCCCAAGCCTGAGTTCTTCCAGATATTTAGAAAGTAAATGAATAATATCAGACATCCCAACAATATATAAAATTGTAGGGATGAGAGTTACCATTAAATCGATTGATTTTCCTGTTATTTTCATGAATGCAAAAAGCCAAATCAATGAAACAACAACTATGATTAATGGAACAACAACTCCCCAAACTGAACGGTATGAGAGGAAAAGAAATAGTATTACCAGGATAATTGAGGATACTACAAAAATTTTCATTTCATCACTCATTGTTTGCAAATAAACCTTTTGACCAATCACTTTTCCAGCCACATGAGTAGTATGAAAATTGAAATTCTTTAAAATTTTGAAAATATTGTCAGCTATGGAATCAGATTTGGCCTTGGATGGATTATTTACAGTAGTAACATAAAGTGCAACTGACCTGGCATTGTTGGCGAAAATATTACCAGGTAATTCTTTGGTTTGGTAAATATTCAATGAATCCTGGTGATAGAGTTCAGGTTTATTCAAATGAATATAAGGCACTTCAATAATCCCCAGGGGGCCCACAATTGGATTTTTAATTGTTGTGGGCGATACAACTGATAGTATATATGGTATATTTTTTAATGAATCTGTGAGGGCATCAATTTTATTTAGAAAATATTGATCAAAAATGCTTGCTTTATTGCTAATTCCAATAAGAATATAATCATTATCATTTTCAAAATTTCTTCTGAATTCCTGGTAATAATCAAGGTCGGGGTCGTTTACAGGAAAAAAGCTTTCAAAATCGTAATCAAATTTCAAGCCTGTTGCTATTATAGCAGATACAACCGTAATGACAAAAGTTATCACAAGGAAAATCCTACTGTATAATTTATACATTTTTGATTTTATGAATAAAAAAGATTTAAGTTTAAAAGGGATATTTCCAACAGAAAAAGTGGCAATTCTGTTTTTATCGAATTCTGTCAGATGCCCTTACCAATGCCTCGTCCTTTCGAATAGCCCTGTTTGCTAAAAAAGTAAGTATAATGCCAATTACGGGTATAATTGATCCAAACTTATATGTTGTTACAAGGCTTTCAACATTTAATTCATTCTCCACCCTATCAGAATAAAAAAACACTCCTGCAATAAGAATTACATAAAGTAGAATATTAAGGTTGCACAGTCTTATTTGTAGTGTTCTTTTATTGAAAAGAAATATGGTTGCAAAAGCAATAAGGATACAAATGGATACTAATAGTAATAAGGGAAGAGTTGAAAAAATAGTTTCTGAAGTGGAATTGTTTTTCAATCCCATAATATCAAGTAAATAAAAGGTACCATCTTTTAAATATTCAGCAAAGGGGAATATATAAATTAAGCTTGTTAAAATTGCAGCAATAAATAAATAGATGCTTTGAATTCTTTGAATCATGGGTATTGTATTAATAAATTAAACTTCCAGTTTTCCGGCTTCCTGCTTTACTGTCCGGCCTGGGTATATTTTCAATGCTTCATCCAAACATTTGATTGCATTTTCAAGAGCGAATTTATTCAAAACATAAGCAATCCTAACTTCATTGTTCCCAAGGCCAGGAGTAGAATAAAACCCCGTTGCAGGAGCAAGCATTACAGTTTGATTTTCATATTCGAATTCTTCAAGCAACCATTGGCAAAAGGTGTCTGAATTATCAATTGGAAGGCTGGCAATGCAATAAAAGGCTCCACTAGGAACAGGGCAAAATGCTCCTTTTATTTGGTTTACGCCATTTACAATTACATTTCTTCGCTCAACATATTCAGCGGTAGTGGAGCTAAAATATGAATCAGGAGTTTGCAATGCTGCT
The DNA here is from genome assembly GCA_013696965.1 of Bacteroidota bacterium. NCBI lineage: Bacteria > Pseudomonadati > Bacteroidota > Bacteroidota bacterium. Next base: position 174,561 of record JACCXN010000057.1, read on the forward strand.
TCTCCTGCAATTTGTCCAAAGGTTGATGGACTGAGCCTTGCCTGAGCAAATTTCATTGCTGTTGCCATAACTTCCTTGTTTCTTGAAATCAATGCTCCAACCCGTGCCCCACATAAACTATAGCGTTTAGAAATACTATCAATTAAAATTACATTATTCTCGATCCCTTTAAGATTCATGGCAGAATGATGTACATGGCCATCATAACAGAATTCCCTGTACACTTCATCTGCAAATAAATACAGATCATGCTTTTTTACCAGGTCTCGTAAAGCTTCCAACTCTTGTTTAGTATACAAATAACCGGTAGGATTTCCTGGATTGCAAATCATTATTCCTTTTGTTCTGGGAGTAATAAGTTTTTCAAATTCACTAACAGCTGGAAGTGCAAATCCATCTTCAATATTTGCTGTAACCGGCACCACATTGATTCCTGCTGCACATGCAAAACCATTGTAATTGGCATAAAAAGGTTCCGGTATTATTAATTCATCACCTGGATTAAAACAAGTCAAAAACGCTATTTGTATTGCTTCAGATCCTCCATTTGTAATTATTATGTCATTTTTGGTTATTTCAATTCCCAGATTATAATAATAGCGGGCAAGACCTTCTCTGTAGCTTTCAAAACCTGCTGAATGGCTGTATTCAATAACATTAAGATTTATGTTTTTTAAAGCTTTCAATACAATTTGTGGGGTCTCAATATCAGGTTGTCCAATATTAAGATGATATATAGTTCTGCCTTTTCTTTTTGCTTCTTCAGCAAAGGGAACTAGTTTTCTGATAGGGGAGGCAGGCATTTCATTGCCTTTTAATGATAGTTTTGGCATATCCAATCGGTTTGTAAGTCCTCAAAGGTAATTAATTTAATACACTGAAAAGAAACTTATAATGGAAAAATGCAATTAAGAAAAGTATAATTACTGTATTTTATTTGTTATCCACAATTCCTTTAAAATGGAGAACATGAGGTGATCTTATTGCATTGGAATGTATTTCCAGTTTTCTATTCTGGTAACCTATTTTGTTTTGGGTATCAAACTTTACACTTATTTTTGCTGAGTTTGCAGGTTCAATAGGGTGTTCGGGGAAATCAACAAGGGTACAATTGCAGGCAACTTTAATATCGGTTATTGTAAGAGGGACTTTGCCGCTATTTGTAAAAGTGTATTCAAATTCAATAACCTCGCCTTCCTTTACCTTTTCGAATTTATGTACTTTTTTATCAAATTTAAAATCGGCCTCCCCTGTTTGAGAAAAACTGGGGAAAGCCGATAATAAAATTGCAATCACACAAAAAAAAGCAAAAATTCTGAACATATTAATGTTTCTCAAGCGGAGCTCCTACAGGAACTGCTTTGCCAGGAAAAGTTTCTTCTACTACGGCATCTACATTACCTTTAATAGTAAGCAATTTAGAAGGCTCATTTTTAGCGTTAGAAGTAATTGTAACTGTTTTGTTAATTGGACCAACTCGTTTAGTATCATAATTAACTTTAATAGAAGCTGATTCGCCTGGTTTAATTGGTTCTTTTGGCCAATCTGGAACTGTACATCCGCAACTACCTCTTGCCATTGAAATTATTAATGGCTCCTTACCTGTGTTTTTAAATTTAAATTCACTGGCTCCACTTGCATTTTGTTTAATGTTGCCGTAATCATAAACATCTTTCTCAAAAGTAATTTCAGCTAGACTTGGTTTAGGATCAATTCCTGTTGTTATCTCCTGAGCTCTTACAGTTGTGAAAAAGGTAGCTACAACAACTCCGATGGTCAATAATGATTTTTTCATAATTTTTTTATCTGAGTTTTAATATTTACTTTTTGTTATTTACAAATTTATTAAATATTTTTTTGAATTAATAACATTTAACATTTCATTAACAATTGGATTTGATAATGACTTAAAGTTAAATGAACGCTAATGTTTTCGATATTATTTTCCGAATAAAGAATATTAATTTCAAAATTGCTAATTTTGATTCCTTATAAAATTATAAAGAGAGATGGAAATAGCATCAAAATACGATCCTTCATTAACAGAAGATAAATGGTACAGGCATTGGATGGAGCAAGGGTTTTTCAATTCAGTTCCTGATGAAAGAGAGCCATATACTATTGTAATTCCACCACCAAATGTTACCGGGGTCCTGCATATGGGCCATATGCTTAACAATACCATTCAGGATGTTTTGGTAAGACGGGCACGCATGCAAGGTAAAAACGCATGTTGGGTTCCAGGAACAGATCATGCCTCTATTGCCACAGAAGCTAAAGTTGTGGCTATGCTTAAGGAAAAGGGAATTAATAAGGCAGATATTTCAAGAGAAGAGTTTTTAAAATATGCATGGGAATGGAAGGACAAGTATGGAGGCCTTATTCTTGATCAGCTTAAAAAACTTGGCGCTTCCTGTGATTGGAACCGCACAAGATTTACCATGGAAGAGGATCTTTCTGATGCAGTTATTTCAGTATTCATTGATTTGTACAATAAAGGATTTGTTTACCGGGGTGTACGAATGGTTAATTGGGATCCTGCTGGTAAAACTGCAGTTTCTGACGAAGAAGTAATTCACAAAGAGGTAAACTCTAAACTTTATTATGTAAAATATAAAATAGAGGGATCAGAGAATGAATGGATTACTATTGCTACAACTCGACCTGAAACAATTTTAGGCGATACTGCTGTTTGTGTTCATCCCCTCGATCAAAGGTATAAGCATTTGAAAGGCAAAAATGCCATAATTCCAATTGTTAACAGAGCTGTACCAATCATTTTTGATGAATATATTGATATGGAATTTGGTACAGGTGCTTTAAAGGTTACTCCTGCACATGATATTAATGATTATAATTTGGGAGTAAAGCATAAATTGGAGGTGATTGATACTATTAATGATGATGGTACAATGAGTGAACAGGCAGGTTTTTACATTGGGGAGGATCGATTTGCAGTTCGGAAAAAAATAGCAAATGATTTGCAAGAAGAGGGATACCTCATTAAGACTGAAGATATTAAAAACAAAGTTGGTTTTTCTGAAAGGACAAATGCTGTAATAGAACCAAAGCTATCTAGGCAATGGTTTGTAAAAATGGATAAAATTTCGGGGCCTGCACTTGAAAATGTGATGAATGACAATATAAAACTGGTTCCCGAAAAATTCAAAAACACTTACAGGAATTGGATGGAAAATGTTCATGACTGGTGCATTTCGCGACAGCTTTGGTGGGGGCAACAGATTCCGGCATGGTATAATGAAGATGGAGAAATTGTAGTTGCAAAAACAAGGAAAGAAGCAGGAGTTTTATTCAGTGAAAAATTTCCAAACAAAAACAATGAAAACATAAAACAGGACGAAGATGTTTTGGATACCTGGTTTTCTTCCTGGTTATGGCCAATTTCAGTTTTTGATGGTTTCAAAGATCCTGAGAATCCGGATATAAAATATTATTATCCTACCAATGATCTTGTAACAGGCCCGGACATACTCTTTTTCTGGGTGGCAAGAATGATCATGGCAGGATATGAATTTCGAGGCGAAAAACCCTTTTCCAATGTTTATTTAACAGGAATAGTAAGAGATAAACAAGGAAGGAAAATGTCAAAGCAGTTAGGTAATTCACCAGAACCATTAGATTTAATTAAAAATTTTGGAGCAGATGGTGTTCGTGTGGGCATGTTATTAAGCGCTCCTGCAGGCAATGATCTTCTTTTTGATGAATCATTGTGTGAACAAGGTAGAAACTTCAGTAATAAAATATGGAATGCATTCAGGTTAATTAAGGGTTGGCCGATTTCCAAGAGTATCGAGCAACCTAATGTGAATAAAATTGCAATTTCCTGGTTTAAAACAAAATTCAACGAAGAGTTAAAAACCATTAATGACCATTACACTAAGTACAGAATGTCGGATGCATTAATGGCCACCTATAAGCTTGTGTGGGATGACTTTTGTGCCTGGTATCTTGAAATAATTAAACCTGCATATGAACAACCAATTGACAGTAAAACAAGTGAAATAACTCTTGAGTTGCTTGAAAATTTACTAAAAGTGCTTCATCCATTTATTCCTTTTATTTCTGAAGAAATCTGGCATTGTATGTCCGAAAGAACTAAGGCAGATTGTATTATTGTTGCGAAATGGCCTGTGGTAAAGGAGCAGGGGGATATAGAAATTTTAGAAAAATTCAATACCGCATCGGATGTTGTTTCTGCAATTAGAAATTTAAGGAAGGAAAAAAATATTCCAATGAAAGAACAATTGGAACTGTATATAAAAGCGAATGAAACAGATGCATATACTTCAATGGATTCATTAATTTCAAAGCTATGTAATTTGAGTGGAATAAATTATGTTGAGGACAAGGTGGAAAATGCGTTCTCCTTTCTAATAAAATCAAATGAATATTTTATTCCTTTAAGTACAAAAATAGATATTGAGGCTGAAATTGAAAAACTGAACCATGAATTGGAATATACACATGGATTTTTACATTCAGTAACAAAGAAACTACAGAATGAAAAATTCGTTGCTAATGCTAAATCGGAGGTAATTGAAACCGAAAGAAAAAAGGCACACGATGCTGAAGCAAAGATTAAAGCTATTGAAGAAATATTGGCAAGCTATATTGGGAAATAAAAAAAATCAGGTATGCAATTAAGCATACCTGATTTTTTTACCCACTCTTAATACTGTGGTAGATTTAAATTTATTAAGCTTGCATAATTTTGAAACTGTGGTTCTGTGCTTCTTGGCAATTCCAGAAAGGGTATCTCCCTTTCTGACAGAATAATATTTAACAGCCCTAGCATTTACTACATAATCAAATAGGTGTTTATTTATAGCTAGTGTATCCATTTTAAGCCTGTTGTTTTCAAAACATATAATATCATTGGGATTAATTGCCTCCCCTTGAAATCTTACTTCAAAATGAAGATGACTTCCTGTGGAACGTCCTGTGTTTCCTCCAAACCCTATTAAATCCCCAGATCCAATAACATCGCCTAACTCAACACTTATTTTATCAAGGTGTGCATATAAGGTTTCTAAGCCATTATTATGCCTTACAACCACTACATTTCCATAGGAAGCACTTTTTTTAGCAATACGTACTGTACCTTCAAAAGCATTATAAACACTATCTCCAATTTGTAATTTTATATCAATGCCATAATGAAACCTACTGCCCCTAGTACCGAAGTTTGAAGTTACATAACCGGAAATTGGATGATGATAGTCGCATTTGTTTTCGTCTTGTAAAAAAACAAAAGTTGTGTCTGTTTTCTTGGTAAGGTCAAATTTATATGGGTGAATAACATAGTTATCCCAGCCTCCATACAAATCATGAGCAGGTATATTCATTGAAGAAAAATCATTTTGGCAAAAGGTAGAATTAATTTTCAAGCTTATTGAATCGGAATCAAGAGCTTCTTCATCTTCATCATTTTCATCTTCATCCTCGCCATGATCTTTGTTTTCATTGTTTTTTTTATCTTTTGTTTTTTCTGTAGAAGTATTTTTATTGTTGTTATTGTATATACAAGTATATGATACGGATGGATTTCCAGCATTTACTGAAAAACAAAACAGTAAAAAAGATATTAAAATGCTTAACTTCATTTATTCTATTGCTTTTTAAGAAGGGCTAAAAATAGTAAAACACTTTGTTTTAAACTACATGAAAATGATTTTTTTTACATAAAAATCAGCAGAATGCCCTCTAATAAAGGGTTTGCCGCTTGTTTTTTTACTTTGAAATAAAAAAAAAGTTTCATAAAATTAAAATAAATCATCTTTTTTAATAAAATTTATATTTAAGTTAATTCTTTATTAAGCCAGATTTAATAATGCTTTTAAAAATTAGACACTTTATGTTTTTTTATCCTTATAAAATATTTAATAAAAAAATTACGAGGTAAAAGAGAGCAAGAAGTTAGAAACTACTATGGATTCAAACTACTGTTTTAGATAAATATTTTTTATGAAAACATGTATTAATTTGTATTTTGAACCAGAAAAGTTCAGTACAAATTCATTTTAAATCATTTAATATTGATTAACTTCACCCATTGTTTGGAATAATAAATAGCTTTGATTTTATTTTTGTAACACAACAAAAATAAATGCAAAATTAAATGGCTTAGGAATAGAATATAAATTGGACAGGTAATTTGATTATGATTTTATAGCAACTATTTACCTTACATACCGTAAATGCTTATTGTAAATTGTTATTAAGGAATACCATTATTATTTTATTCAAATGAAAATTAAACTTTTATTTATTATTCCTTTATTCATTTTCTTTCAAAATCAATTTTCCTTTGCTCAAATAAAAAGTGAATCTTCTGGGATATTTGTTTTTGAAGGACTAGTTTATGGTTATGAAAATGATTCCTCAAGGAAATTATTTAAAAAAAACAAACAAACCGTACTGGAGGGACTTCTTGAAGGAGTGCAAATAAATGTTTACCAGAATAGTGAATTATCTTTTAAAACAGTTTCCGGTGCTAAAGGGGATTTTAAAATCACATTAAAACCAAATGTATTATATAAAGTCGAAGTTTTAAAAGAAGGTTATGATAATAACCTTCTTTACATTGACACTAAAGGTATTCCGGTTACAAACAAAAGTGATGTTTATCTATTTTCAGATGCCGAATTTCTTTTAAACAGTTATAATAATAAGGCAAATGTAAATGAGCCTGTTGGAAGACTATTGTATAATCCTGATAGTGGTTATATGGAGTTAGAACTTAATGGAAATTCAGTTAAAAAATCAGGTAAAAAAAACGACCAGGACAATTTAATTGAATTAATGAAAAGGGCAGTGCTGAAAAACAAAATGGCAAATCAATCTGAAAAATTATCAAAACAAAAAAACCTAATTGTTCAGTCAAAAGATCAAATAAAAAATTTACCCCTTAAAGAAATCAAACCAGAGAAAGTTTTTTCTGAATTTCACTTGAAACCAATAGGTATACGGAATAATGATAAAAAAAATTTCAAGGAACGTATTTTAGATATTCGTCAAGCTAGGATGCAACTTGAATTGGACAGGGCTCAGGCTACAACAAAAGAGGACAGTCTGTTAATTGAACAAAGAGAAATAGTGATAAATTGGGCAGAGGCAGAATTGAAGAGTGCAATTGTATTAATCAAAATACAAAAATCGAAATTAGAAATTCAAAACAAGGCACTGTATTTATCCTTATTGAGTTTATTGATGCTTCTAGTACTCTTTTTGTTTGCTTTTTGGCACTATAAGCACAAGGCAAAAATGAACCGATTGCTAATTAGGCAGAATCGAAGAATTCTTGATAGTATTAATTATGCCTGGCGTATTCAACAATCAGTCCTATTGAATGAAGATGAAATACATAAATTATTACCTGATTCGTTTATTTATTATCGCCCAAAGGATATAGTAAGTGGCGATTTTTATTGGCTCTCGGAAATAAATAACAGACTAATAATTGCTGTGGTTGATTGTACTGGTCATGGGGTACCAGGAGCATTTATGTCTTTAATTGGAAATACTCTTTTAAATCAAATCATTAATGAAAAACAAATTACAGATCCGGCCTCTGTTTTAAAAGAATTACACAAGGGTGTGCTTAAAGCCCTTCGTCAGGATAATAAGGAGAGCCTTTCTGAAGATGGCATGGAAATGTCAATTTGTGTTGTGGATCCAGTAAATAGTACCATGGAGTTTGCAGGGGCTATGAATCCAATTTATATTGTTACAGATGATAAGTTGCAGGTAATTAATGCAGATGTCAGATCAATTGGTGGAAAGAATCTGCGACTTGAAATGGAAAATCAAATTGAATTCACAACAAAGAAGGTTTCTTTGGGTGAAAATACTTCTGTTTATATGTTTACTGATGGATATATGGATCAATTTGGAGGCAGGAACAATAAAAAATTCAATACCATGAACTTTAAAAAATTGCTAATTGATATTCAGCATTTGGGAATGCAAGAACAAAAAATGGTAATACATAATACCATGGAGGATTGGAAAAAAGATAGAAACCAAATTGATGATATTTTAGTGGCTGGTTATAGCTTGGGAAAGCGACAAAAAAGTACAATTGAAAATTAAAATGGAATTATTTTTATTGAGAGGAATTTGAAATTTTTTTATTCAATTATTTTTAAATGGAATGGAATTTTCAAAATGCTTTTTATTTCCTGGCCCTTGATTTCCATTAGTTCATCATCCTGATTATAAAACCAGGTAATACTAACTTTACCACCGTTTTTTACTACTTTCTCCAATGTAATAAGTATTTTTAATACCTGTTTAACAGAACCGGAATTAAAATATTCTAAATTAATATTAAAATCAGTAAAGGACGAAGGCTCGTTTGCATAGTTTCTCATCCAGTTTAGAGCTGTCTCATAAAATTTTTCAGCATCCTCTGGCAGAGATCGGCCACTTATCTCGAATTTCATTTTTTCCTTATCCAAAACTACTTTAGGAGTATCTTCCGTAGCGTCAAAATAAATTGCTTTTTCCATTAATAAAGTAGTTATAAAGTAATGTTTAATGAAAAAAAGGATGATTCATCATTTATAGAAAAAAAATCATAATCTATTTCTGAATTGCTATTTCTAAAAATATCGATTAGCCCTAAGCCTGCCCCCCCTTTTAATCCTGGTTTTTTATCCAATAGATTATGTTTATATAATTCTGATAAACTTTCCTTGCTACGATTTTTGAGATTATCTAATTTTTTCTGTAGTTCACTTACTTTCTTATTGTCAACAATGTTGCCTGCACTAATAAAATATCCATTGCCTTTAATTCCTATAATAATTATCCCTTCACAGTTTTCTTTAATCTTTTTACCATGTTTACTGATGTTTTGAAGCAATTCAACTAGCACGTAATAAACTTTTTTCATTTTCCCAATATTACCGGTTTGATTCAAATTATGTTCAATCATACCTAAAATAGGAAGAATAGTTTCTTGAGAAAAATTTCCTTTATATGCAAGCAGAATATTATCTGAATACATAATATCATGTATTTCTTTAGTATGACTTAGGGGAAATATGAGTGGGTTTTTTTCTTCAGGGCTTGTTTTAGATTTTAACTTTAATTGTAAATGGAAAAGGGAAAGAAAGTAATTTACAAATTCAAAATCAAAAGTAATTGGATGTCCACTTTTCCGGGCCATTTCTATAATTCCAAGTCCGGCACCACCTTTTTCAGAATAACTTTCATTGGTAAGAACTTCTAAATACAATTCTTTGAGTTCAGCCTTTTCTAATTTATTTACAATATCTAATTGTCCCTTTATTCGCTCAATCTTGGTATTTTCAATTAAATTAGTAGAGCTAATGTAAATGGTGTTTTCAATATTTCTTACCAAAAACATTTCGGGTAAATTGTTTGTTCTGTTTTTGATTTTTGGTTTATCACTATGGTGAATAATATTTTGAAAACATTCAGCCATTAAAAAGGAAACTGTATTGTTTAATTTTGATATTTCAGGAATATTATTGATGTTAAATTCACTTAACCGAAGTAAATTTTCAGTAATATTTTCATTGAAATCTGCCTGATAAACAAATGTGGAACTATCCTTTTCCAATTGCTTAAAAAAAGCAAAAAACACTTTAGGTTTCATTCTGATTTTTTTATATAATGGAAAAATAAATAAATTAATTATTATTCTGATAAAGATAAGAATAATAGGATTTGCCTTTAAAGTAAAAGAAATAAAATAGTATCTAAACTTTTATATACACTATCCTTTTTATTCACTTTTAAAAAATCAAATTAATTATTTAACATTATGGGCATAACAAGCATTAGAATGTCTTCTTCAGGAGAGTCACTATTTGCAGGTGTTAGTATCCCTGCTCTGTTTGGGGCAGACATTTCAATGTTAACTTGTTCCGAATCAAGGTTATTCAGCATTTCCATCAGGAATTTAGAATTAAAGCCAATTTCCATATCCTCGCCATCATACTGACATGTTAATCTTTCTGTGGCTTCATTTGCAAAATCAAGATCCTCAGCTGAAACCTGTAATTCACTTCCCGTCATTTTTAATCTTACCTGATGGGTGGTTTTATTGGAAAATATCCCTACCCTTCGAATTGAACTTAAAAAGGAAGCACGATCAATTGTTAATTTGTTTGGATTCTCCTTAGGAATTACAGCCTCATAATTTGGATATTTTCCATCAATCAACCTGCAAATAAGGTTTATATTGGCAAATGAAAAGAATGCGTTTGAATTATTGTATTCTATGCTTACATTAGTATCTTCATTTTGAAGCAAGTTTTTAAGCAGGTTTAAAGGTTTTTTAGGTAAAATGAAGGAAGTGTTTTTGTCTGACTTAGCATCGGTTCTGCTGTATCTAACTAGTTTGTGGGCATCGGTTGCAACAAAAATAAGATTTTCACTAGATAACATGCAATAAACCCCAGACATAACAGGTCTTAATTCATCATTTCCACTTGCAAAAATTGTTTTATTTATTCCATTGGCTAAAACAGATGAATTTATAGTAAGTGAGTTTGGTGATTCAATAGTTGGAAGCCTGGGAAATTCTTCACCATCATGTCCTGTAAGTTTATATTTTCCAAAATCAGATCCTATTTCTATTCCGTTTGTTTTATCCTGTATTGTAAATGTTAGTGGTTGTTCCGGAAAAGCCTTTAATGTTTCCATTAATAGCCTGGCAGGAATCGCAATTTTTCCTTTATCCTTGGCCTCTACAGGAAGCGAGGTGCTCATTGTGGTTTCCAGATCAGAGGCTGATATTACCAGTTCATTCTCTTTAATTTCAAATAAGAAATTATCGAGAATCGGCAAGGTATTGCTAGAGTTTAAAACACCGCTAATATTTTGTAGCTGCTTTAATAATGTCATGCTGGAGACAATGAATTTCATATGTTTTTATATTGAAAGTTAGTTTTTCCTTTAATGATTTACTAGTTCATTACTTTTTAATATTCAAAGAATTGATTTAAGTAAATATTTATTGGGGAACAAAGATATGGTATTTGAAACAGGATATAATAGTAAAGAATTAACTTTTCCAACTACTTTTTAACAATTCTGAAAGTAAGTTTTATATAGGTGGGATATATATTAAATCAGGAATAATTGTTTAATAAATTATCCTATAACCTTTTAACAGTATCCTGATTTAAAAAATAATTGATCCTGGGAGTTAATTCATTAAAAACAAAGAACTGGATAATAACAAAATCTTTTTCATTTGTAAGTCCATACATTCTGTCCATATCAAAAGTAATAGGATTTCCTTCAAGATCGGTTGATCCTTCTTTCATTGGTTTATTGTATCCTGTAAAAGAATTTACTTTTCCATGAATATCAGTTATCTCAATACTGAAATTTTTGCAAAAATCCATGATTGAATCTTTTGTTGTGAGTGGGGTATCGTTGGCATAAAATTCGAAGTTGATATGCCTGAAATTACTCACAAATTGAATAATGGAAAGGGTGTCAATTTTTTCAAGGTATTTATTATCCTGAATAGATTTTAACCTAGGCTTACGGGTGCTAATATTTTCAATAGCAAAAGATTCTTCAGGTGATTTCACATAATTAATTTCAATTTTTTCTATTTCATTGGGATTGTACCTGTACAAAGCAGTTGATTTCCATTCGGTTTCATCAATAAAATACCTGGAACTGAGGTATCCTCGGTGACCAGGTATAAACATTACAAATGGTACTGATGAATTTTCCAATAACATGAAAGTGCCCATATTATCAGGAGTAGCTCCACCAACATAATAAACTTTAGCTGGTTTGTCTTTACCCATGTAAATTTCAATTTTAGTTGAATTACCTGCCATATTTGAAACAACATGGTCAAGAGAAGCCCTTGAAACAGGAGATTTTACCTCTAGTTGGCTAATTGTATTAAGTAATAAATCAATACCGTCTTTTCTTGCCTCTGCATTTCCATTAACCGTCCAGATGCTATTGGTTTTTCTTTCCAGTGTTACTGTTCTTCCAATACCATCAGCCATAAAAATTTTGGAAACATTAGCAGTATCTTTTACAGCAAAATCTTTCAGCTCTTTTTTAATTGTTCCTGTTTTATTATTAAACCATAAATAACCAGCAACAATGCTTAATACAAGGACAATAATTAAGGTAATTCTGTTTTTTTTCATGATATTTTTTAAGAGCTATAAAAGCATTATTTAGAAATCGGTTTTCAATAATCCAAAAATAAAATCAGGAGTATTTTCTTTTTCTGATATAAAAGAGTATAATTCCAGCAAACAAAACAATAATAACAGGTAGAACAGTATTTAGTAATTGCCAGAATGTTCTTTCAACTTTAATTCTTTCAGAATCAAGCAGTCTCAATTTAAATTCTTTTGAACGAGCACCTATAATCCCTGAATCATCACAAAGGTAATTCATGGCATTTAATATAAATGTTTTGTTTGAGTAAATTTCTCCTGTAAACCTGTCGTAACCCAAGGGATAAACATTTCCAGTTGATTTTTGTATTGAATTTTTGATAATATTTCCGCTTCCGACTACAATCATTTTAGTTGGTTGGCTTTTATCTTTAAACTTAATATCCTCACTTTCCATAACCTCAGGTGTAATTCTGTTGGTAAATGCTGATTCAAATTCACCTTCAAGAAGATAGGACACAGGTTGGAATGATTTGTTGAATTGCTCGGCTTTGGGTTCTTCTCTTAAGGAATTGATACTTATTCTAACTGGTGCATTAAGCAGTTTTGTATATTTTGAAGTATGAAGCAAAGGGGTTTTCTTTATCCCTGGGGCACTAACAGTATCAATGCTACTGATGAATTCAACACGAAGTGCATTAAGGTTATTTACAATAGGGTGATTGCTCTGGGGCATAAGCAATGGAAAATAAAACCACGGAAAAAGTTTTTGCTGGGGTTGATTGCCTATATATCCAGTAACAACTGGAATAGGAGCAGCCTGCAAATCCTGAACTAAATTGTTATTTATTCGAATGCCATACCTGAAAAGCTGATCATCAAGATTTAATTCTTTGGCAATTGCAAAAGTCATTTTATTCGTAGAAAGACTATCCATTATTGCATCAACAGGATTAATCAGCCAAAGGACTTTTCCTCCCCTCATGATAAATTGGTCAATAATAAATTTGTCTTTTTCAGAAAAAGCAGAATCCGGATTAGCAATAATAATTGCACTTATTCCTTTAAGACTGTTAAGCTTCTCTGCAATTTTAATTCTTTTCACATCGTAATATTCCGACAATGCCCTAGTAGCATCCTTAACTTCAGTTTCATCAAGTTCCCCATGTCCCTCAATAAATGCAATACTTGGTTTTGATTCATCACTCAGTTTTTTTATAGTATTTGCAATTTCATATTCGAGTTGTTGTTCAGAAATATTAAGCATTTGTTCCGGAGAAGCACCCATCTGACTTTTAAGAAGTTGTAAAGGAGCCTCTTTTCCACGGTATGAAAAAATTGCTCCCGGAAATATTATTTTTTCTGATTTACCATCTCCTTCCTTAACTTCCAAATTTGTATACTGAAGTCCTTGTTTTGTAAGTTGTTGATAAATCTCATGACGCTTTTTTTCATCCGGGTCTGAGGAGGGGTTTATAAATTCATATTCAATATCAGGGGAAATTGCTCTTAACTCATCAAGAATTTCCTTAGTGGAATTACGCAGGCGTTTAAAACCAGCAGGGAAGTCTCCTTCAAGGTAAACCTTAACATAAACTACATCATCCAGGTTTTTTACCAATTCTTTTGTAGCAGAGGTAAGTGTGAAACGCTTTTCAGATGTAAGGTCAATTCTCTTAAAAGCAAAATTTCCTATGATATTTATGAGAATAATTATCAATACGCTTGCCAGCAACTGAATTAAGTCTCTTTTTTTATTTGTTTTTTTAGTGGTCATTCTTCTTTAAGTCACTTTATTTATTACCATTTCCTGCTTTCAAGAACTGTTCGGGTAAGCAGCAAAAAGACACCTATAAGGCTAAGATAATATATCACATCCCTTGAATCAATTACCCCTCGACTCATTGAAATATAATGTTCATTAATACCAAAATGAAGAATAACACTATCTATTTTACCGAACATTGCTAGTGTGCTAATGGATTCAAACCCTATAAAAAAGAAAAAGCTTAAAAACACCCCAATGATAAAGGCAATGATTTGATTTTCTGTTACAGAAGAAGAAAAAATTCCAATAGATACAAATGCAGAGGCCAAAAACAATAAGCCTAAATAAGAGCCCCACATGCCTCCGGTATCAATATTTCCTGTTGGATTTCCTAAAACCTGGGCTGAATAATAATATACCAGAGTAGGCAATAGTGAGAGAATTACCAGGGTTAAGCCAGCCAAATATTTACCAAGAATAATTTGTATATCAGTGAGTGGCCTTGTTAGCAATAATTCAATTGTACCAGATTTTTTTTCATCAGCAAACATTCTCATTGTAACAGCTGGAATTAAAAACATGAATACCCAGGGTGCTATAATAAAAAGGGTATCAATATTGGCATATCCGGCATCAAGTATGTTGAACTCACCGGGGAATACCCACATAAACAAACCAATAACGGTAAGAAAAATGGTTATAACAATATACCCTATAAGTGAACTTAAAAAACTGCTGATTTCCTTAAAATATAGTGTTCTCAATTCGTTAATTTTAATTGGGCAATTAATTTTTCCTGTTCATAGGGTAGTAATTTCACCATATGCTATCAATTAGCCGCAAATATATATATTTTTATATGCTTACCTTCTTAAAACTTATTTTCGTTGAAATTGTTTTAAATCAAAAATTAAATCAGTTAATTATACCGTGAATTCAAATCATTGAAATAAAACCAATTTAATTAATACCAGTTTAAGTAAAAGCAAAGAAATCTGAAAGAGATATTTTATGCAAATATAAAGGAGTAAGAAATTGTAATTGTATTTTTAAGCGGATCAATTAAACCCTTACTCCAATCATACATATATCATCAATTTGTTCAAAATGGCCTTTCCAATTTTCAATGGTTGAATCCAAAATTGATTTTTGTTCTTCCATGGGTAGATGGCAAATTGAAAGTAATAACTCTTTTAACCTACTGGATTTGTATTTTTTATTTTTTTCGCCTCCAAACTGATCAACATAACCATCGGTAAAAATATAAAAACAATCTCCTTTTTGGAGTTCTATTTCATGGTTTGTAAATTTGTATTCATCTTCTGTAAATCCACCAATCGAAGTTTTATCTCCTTGTATTTCAATAATCTGCGATGAGGGATTTTTAGAAAAAGTATTCGGGGAGCTTGATTCATCCTTGTTGTGAATAAATGAACTTTGAATATCAGTTGATCCATTTTTAATTATCCAGATTGGCCTGTAAGCTCCCGAGAATTGAAGTTTAATTGTTGAATTCAACTGTTTTTGGTTTGTAAATTCTGATTTTGTATCAGGTTTTGGTTGGTTATTGTTCCATTGCAAACTGGTTAAAGCGATGTCCATACCGTCCCTTGATTTTACCCCATCAGAACTTTGTTTTAATGAGTTTTTGATGTTTCTGTTCAAATGTGTAAGGGCTTGAGCTGGATTATAAATTCCCTTTTCCACAATAATGTGGTTAAGCTGGGCATTTCCTATCATACTCATAAAAGCCCCGGGTACTCCATGACCTGTGCAATCGCAAGCGGCAAAAATAACTCCTGATTCTGAAAAAGGCTGATTAGCATCTATAGATCCTAGGTTCTGAGTAAAAAAAGGACTAAACCAATAAAAATCTCCTGAAACAATATCTTTTGGTTTAAACAGCACAAAGCTATCTGGCAGTGCTTGGTTAATTAAATCCAAAGGGGGCAACATGGCTTGCTGAATTTTTTTTGCATAATTTATACTGTCTGTGATGTCTTTGTTTTTTTGGGCTATTTCATCACGATTCTGTTCAATAATATTATGGGCAGTTTCAATTTTTTTATTTTTTAATTCCAGTTCCTGGTTAGCTTGTTGTTTTCTAAGGTATCCACGATAAATTACAAAAGCCAGTACCAGCATAAGTCCAAGACTAGCCCCAATAGAGTTTCGAAGCATTTTTTGGCGCGACAATTCTGTTTGTTGAATTTTATTGTCTTTACTTAATAAAGCTACTTCGGTAGTTTTGTTTTTAGTTTCCATTATTTGATAGTTTAGTTCGCTTTCCTGCTTATCTACTACCATCTGTTGAATTTCCCTGTTTTTATTCAAAAGGATTATTTCTTTTTCTTTTGTTTCAGCCTCCAGTTGTTGCTTTGCCAACTCTGATTGTTGAGTGCCAAGCCTTAGGCCCTGAATTTCCGTTTCCTGTATTAGAACCCTTATTTCTTTTTCTTTTTTTTCAGTTTCATACTTAGTTTGCATTTCAGAAAGCTGCTGGTTAGTTGCCAATGAATAAATTGAATCTTTTATTTGGGAGTAAAGCTTGTAGTATTCCAGTGCTTTTTGATGATTATTCTGTTTATCATACACATTTATAAAACCTTCATAGGAGTTTTGCATTCCTTTCTTGTCATTTAATTCTTTGGCCAGTTTAAGGCCTTTTTGATGATACTCTATTGTTTGCTCATATTGTTGTTGACTAAAGTAATATGCGGCTATATTGTTGTAGGAACTAACCAGGGAGTTCTTATCATTTAATTCTTCCTTTAATTTTAAGGCTTTAATATTATATTCTAAGGCTAGTTCATATTTCTCCTGGTTGCGATAAACAACGGCAATGTTCCCATATAACTTTGCCATGTTTTTTTTAAGGTTGTTTTTTGTATCAAGTTCCAGAGCCTTAAAGAAGTATTCTAATCCTAAATCGTACTTTTTTTCATTAACATATATGGCACCAATATTTGTATAAGAATCACTTATGCCTTGTGTTATTTTTCCTTCTTCTTTGGTTTTTAATCCTTTGAAAAAATATTCTAAAGCCTTCTCATAATTGCTTTGATATCTATAAATAAGACCTATATTATTGTAGGAAATAGCCAGGCCATGTACATTTTTTTGTTCTTCAAAAATGGTAAGACTATTTAAATAATTCTCCAAAGCGGAAGGGTAATTCTGTTGGTATAAATTTAAATTACCTGAAGAAACCAAACAAGAAGCTATTTCATTTTTCTCGTTTAACTCTTGATAAATCTTTAAAGCCTCATCATTATATTCCAGAGCTTTTGCATAATTTCCTTTATCCTCATATATGTATGAGAAATGAATATAATTTTCTGCAATACCTGATTTGTTATTAATTTTTTTGTTTATTTTTAAGGACATTGAATAATACTCATTGGCTATGTCTAGTTTATTCTGCCAATAATTAATTAGCCCTATCCTTGAAAAGCAAGTAGCTTTGCCTTTTTCCCAATTAAATTTTTCTGCTAATGGCAATGCTTTATTAGCATATCCTAAGGCTTTTTCAGAATTACTTTTACGGTACTCCCAACTGAGATTATTTAAAACTTTAACCCTGTTTGTATCCTCTTTCATTACCAAAAGTAACTTTTCAAGAGAATCAACTACAGTTAAGTTTTGAGCCTCTGAAATAGTAAAGGATAAACCTAAAATAAAAAAAATTAAAACACTTTTAAGCAATTTTTTTTTTGATTAATTTATGAAAAAAACGAGAGCAAATGCATTATTCATCGGCCAAATTAAACAATATTTGGCAAGAATTTATTTTAATTTTTTAGAATTAAATCAATAATTGTTTTGAATGTATTTTGATTTCGAATCCCATGTATTGCTTATTGTTGTTTATTTAATACGGAAGTAAATTTTAATGACCATACTTAAAAACCCTGTTTTCAAAGTAATTGTTTTAAATTTGCATAAAAATCACTATTACCATGTATCATTTGCTTTCAATAGTGATGCATTTAACACACCTATACCTTAATGAAAATATTGAAATTTGGAGGGACTTCAGTTGGAAGTCCAGAGCGAATAAAAAAAATGGTTGAACTTATTCATAATGAGGATAAGAAAATTGTAGTTCTTTCAGCCATGTCTGGAACAACAAATAAGCTGGTTGAAATTGCTACAGCACTTTATGCCAAGGAACATGAAAAAGCAGGAGAATTAATAAACAAACTTCAGGAAGATTATTTAAAGGTAATTGATGATTTATACCAAAGCCCTGAATCAATTGTTAAAGGCAGGGAAATGATAAACGCTCATTTTGGGTTTATACGAAGTTTTACCTTGGATTTATTTACCATTTTTGAGGAAAGGGCAATACTGGCCCAAGGCGAGCTTATTTCTACCGCTTTATTGCAGTTTTACCTTGAGGAGTTACATATTGATTCTGTTCTGCTTTCTGCACTTAATTTTATGCGTATTGATGTAAATGAGGAACCTGATTTTCAATTTATAGAGGAGAATTTAAAAAAGGAATTGTCGCAATTTTCTGAAAAAAAATTATTTATTACTCAGGGATATATTTGCAGAAATACTTTTGGAGAGGTAGATAATTTGAAAAGAGGGGGAAGTGATTATACTGCATCTTTAATTGGTGCTGCTTTAACTGCTGAAGAAATTCAAATATGGACTGATATTGATGGAATGCATAATAATGATCCACGGTTTGTCGAGAATACATATCCAATTGCAGAACTTTCTTTTGATGAAGCAGCTGAACTCGCTTATTTTGGAGCCAAAATTTTACATCCATCTAGTGTAATGCCTGCAAAACTCAGAAATGTACCTGTAAGGCTTTTAAATACAATGAATCCTCAAGCAAAAGGAACATTAATTTCTTCGGTTTCTTCAGGAGAAAACATTAAAGCCGTAGCTGCAAAAGATGATATTATAGCAATCAAAATTAAATCTGGAAGAATGCTTTTAGCTTATGGTTTTATGCGAAGTGTTTTTGAGGTTTTCGAACGATTTAAAACTCCTATTGATATGATTACAACTTCTGAAGTTGCTGTTTCTATTACCATAGATAATAATAAATTTTTGACGGAAATTATTGAGGAACTTCAAACTTTTGGAACTGTTGAAGTTGATGATGGCCATACAATAATATGCATAGTAGGAGATTTTTTGGCCGAAAAAACTGGATATGGAATAAAAATTTTTGAAGCATTAAAGAGCATTCCAATTCGAATGATCTCCTATGGAGGAAGTAAAAATAATATATCCCTACTTGTAAGTACAAGTCAGAAAAAAGAAGTACTTAATGCATTAAATAAAGGAATTTTTAATTAAGAAAAGCTTTATTGTCTGAGTAAACAATCATAGGTTTATTTATACTTAATTTTTCTGATTATCTTATTTTAAAAATACTTTAAAATAAGAATTAAATAATCTCTCAATAAATTTAAAAGAATTGCAAATGTATAAATCTGTATTTACTGCTGAACTTACACAAAGACTAAAAAATTATAAGACTCCATTTTATTACTATGACCTAAGTAGCCTGGGTGAAACGCTTAAAATGGTAAAAGATAATGCCAAGAAATATAATTACATAGTTCATTATGCTTTAAAAGCAAATGCCAATAACAAAATTGTCCAATTAATAAGGGATACAGGCATGGGTGCAGATTGTGTAAGTGGGAATGAAGTAAAAAAAGCCATTGAACTGGGTTTTAATTCAGAACTTATTGCTTTTGCAGGGGTTGGAAAAACAGATGAAGAGATCAATTACGCTTTGGACCACGACATATTTTGCTTTAATTGCGAATCGGTGCAAGAGCTAGAAGTAATACAGGAATTGGCAGCGGCAAAGAAAAAAAAAGCAAGTATTGCATTACGAATCAACCCAAATGTGAATGCTTATACACACCATTATATTACAACTGGTTTAGAGGAGAATAAATTCGGAATAAACATGTGGGAAATGGATGCAGTTTTAATTCTATTAAAACAATTGCCAAATGTTGAGCTAAAGGGTTTGCATTTTCATATTGGATCTCAGATAACCGATTTATCTGCATTCAAGAATTTATGTTTAAAAGTAAATGAAATTCAACAATGGTTTTTGACAAAAAAAATAATTTTAGAGCATATTAATGTAGGCGGAGGACTTGGAGTTGATTACCAGGATCCCGACAAAAATGCTTTTCCTGACTTTAATGCCTACTTTAAATTATTTAATGATTTTCTAGAGCTTCAGCCCCATCAACAGGTTCATTTTGAATTAGGAAGATCAATAGTTGCTCAATGCGGCAATCTTATATCCAGAGTGCTTTACATTAAAAACGGAATTAATACCAATTTTGCTATTTTAGATGCTGGAATGACAGAATTAATAAGACCAGCGCTTTATCAATCATATCATAAAATTGAAAATATT
The DNA here is from genome assembly GCA_013696965.1 of Bacteroidota bacterium. Lineage (NCBI taxonomy): Bacteria > Pseudomonadati > Bacteroidota > Bacteroidota bacterium. The sequence continues at coordinate 194,896 of JACCXN010000057.1, forward strand.
AGTAAAATTGATAAAGTTTTGGATTTTAAATATGATGTAGTTGGCCCAATTTGTGAATCAAGCGATTGTTTTGGAAAAGCGGTGGTTTTGCCAGAAACTCAAAGAGGGGATTTAGTGGCAATCCGTACAGCAGGGGCTTATGGGGAAGTTATGGTTTCAGGGTACAATCTGCGAGAACAAAACCCTGTGGTTTTTGGTTAAATTAATTGTTTTTTACTTCAATTAAATTATGATTTAATTCTAAATTTCCAGTTTTAAAAAAATCATTCATCCATACATGTTTTTCAAAAGCTCGTTTAGCATTAATAGATGAATTAATTTTAAATGAATCATATTCGTTAAACCAAATCAGTAATTTTACTTTAGATAAGTCGGTAGTTAATGCTTCAGCCATTTGTTTTATCCATTCCGCTTTATCCTCCATTATACCAGATTCATTTGGTTCTCTTTCCCTTGAAGCAACTTCACAAATAAACAATTGTTTATGTGGAAGTAATGTATTTAGCAAGTAATAATGTTCAATTGCTTCTTTTCTGAAACTTCTCCATATTGGAGTTCCTTTTTCCCCGGCACCGTTATAAATATCAAGTCCAACAAAATCCACATATTCATCGCCAGGATAAGCATCCATCATATTATTCCAACTTTCCTGGGGAATAGACATTGAATTGGGACACCATATAAATTTAACATTAGTTACACCCTTATTGTTGAAAATTTCCCTAATATGTCTAAAGGCCTTTATGTAAAGCTGAGTATTAAAATCATTTTTAGAAATACACCAGGGATACCAATTCCCATTGAATTCGTGAAGGATCCTTAAAATAACAATTCCATCGGCTTGCTTAATCCTATCTGCCCATTCATGAAAAAGGTAATCGAAATGGCCTTCTACTATACTGTATAAATTGGGTTGTTTATAATCTTTTGTTACCTGAACAAAATGATTCTCAAGTGTAATCATGGGAATGTATCCATTTTTTAAAACTTCATTAATATGTTGAATTGAAGGATATTGCTGTTTCTCTTTTCCAGTGGAAAAAGGCTGAAAAAAATGTACAACGGCAAGTTTTTTATCTGAGGATTTAAAAAGATTTTCAATGGTTTGTGGAATTTCGTTAAATAATCCCGAATTTCCTTCCTCTGACCAAGCACCTAAAAGACAATAATCATCTATTAATGGTGGAGGTGGAGAGAATAGATTAACCCCAGGAGAAAGCGTTCCTTTTGAAAAACAAATAAAATCAAAATACCAATGCTGATTATTTTTTATAGAAGTTGAATCTGTAAAGCTTACAATAAAAGTAAATAATTTGCCACCTTTATAACCCGTGTTAAATATTCCATCACCACCTTTATTGGCGTCCTTGAAATTCATCAAGGGAATATTTATTAGTTGCCATTCATTTTTTTGCACAATGCATGTATCAAATTGCCAGGAATCATCATTGTCGGTTTCAAAAATACTATTCATATCATCATCCTCTTGTAGAATAATTCGAATATTGCTTTTGCCGTTTATCAAGGGATTGTATACATAAAAGTTTAAAAAATCCTCCATTGGGTTAAGTTCTATATGTCTTCCAATGCCTTTTCCCCAACCACCAAAACTATCTTTTCCATTCCAATTAACCATTATAGCCCTGTTGCCAGAGTATCCATTTCCAACTGTCAAATGTTTTTTAATAACAGTATTCGCATTTCCAAAGGAAAAAATGCCTGATTTTTTTAAATCTTTTTGTGCCTCTGCCATTCCTTCAAAATCATCCACAATGAATTTTATTTGACCAAATGCATTGGTATTTGGAATTATTAGAAGCAAAAAAAATAAACGAAAATAAATCATTACCATGCCCAATTAAAAATAAATTTAAAATTTCCATCTAAAAAGCCATAATTAGGAAACGGCTTTTCATTCCAAGGGAATCGGTTTATAACCCAGTTTCCATAAGTGAATGAAAGTCTAAATGGCCTGTAGTCAAAGTACCCAAACCCATAAGTATAATCCGGATCCCAGGGCTGTTTATATTTTGGACTAACATAGGCATATAGGGCCCCTTCTGCATAAAATCTTTTCCAGATATTGTACCTTAAGGATAAACCCATATTTGGTTTACCTAAACCTCTTAATACATTTTGATTATTATCGATAAAACTAAATGAATAGCGAAAAAAAGGAGTTATTATTAAATTCGAATTTCCATTGTGAATTCTGTCAATGAGGTTCTGAAGTAAACCATTGTTGTAGGAAATAAAATAATTTCCTTGCAAGAATTTCAATAAAAATTCTTTTGAGGAGTCAGAGTATTTATTTGGTGCATAATTCTCGTATCCATAACTCCATGTTTTTGGCCTCCAATTATATCTGCCAAAGGAATAGCTGTAATCTGGAATCCAAGAAGTTCTGGCATTTGGATTCCAATCTTTGTAAAAGGTTGTACTAATGTAGAATTCCTCAACAACTCTTGTTCGCAATTGAAAACTAGTAGCATTTCGGATCTCATAATAGTTATCACTTTCGCTTATAATAACCCTTCCAATATTTTGTGAAATGTTTCCGCTAAAAATCCCGTAACGCATCAAATATTTGTCACTGTGTATTATATCGCCTACGCATTTCATATCTTTGAATTTCTTTATTCTATGCGTTCGCTCGTAGTATAAAGGCCTTGGCATTTCATTCAATAAAATGATTTGGGCATAGTTTTTTGACTCAATTATTAATGTTATGAATGAAAAGGCAACGAATATCCTAAAAAAGTATTTAAATTTCATTTGAATTAATATTTGAAGCACTTGCAATTCCGAAAAAACTTTTTTGATAATTTTTAATTAATCCCTTTTATTAAATTCCTTTTCCAAAGAAAATTTATACTTGGAATAAAAAGATATCAAAGCTTATTTTGCATATGCAAATTCGTCATTATTTGGGCCTTTTTGAATTAGTAAAATGTTGTTATTTGGCTTGCTTATCCTTACTGAGTCTTTTAAAGTTGCATTTTTAATTAGATATTGCAAGTTTGCCATTAATTGAACCCTATTGTTTTGTTTAACCAGTTCTTGTTTTAAGGAATCAACCTGTGAATAGCAGTTTTTGGCAACTAATGGGGCAAGACCAAGAGTTTCTTCGTTTTGAGCATAGTAAAAACATGTAAGTAAGAAAAAAACTCCTGAAGTAAACATTAAAGCAAGAAGCATTAGGTTGTGCATCAGAAAAGGTCTGCTTACTTCTTCATAAACACAACTCTCTTTGTTAAAGCTATAGAATTTATCCACGTTGCATCAATGAGTTATTAAACAAAAACTTTATATTAAAAGGACTAAAAACCATTCCTTTTTTTTGCGTGTGGGTCTTCATTATTAATAGTAGTAAATAGCTTTTGTCTTTATACACTTATGTGGAAAACCCTAGTCAGTTTTGTAGAATAAAATCCCCAGCAAAAGCTTTTTTGCGGGAATGAATTGGAATGAATATTCTTAAAAAGTATCAATTAGGTTATTGATCTCATAAAGGAAAAATAATTTCCTTTTCTATGGTTTTTTTTCCACAATATTAAGCCCGAAAATTTATTATTTAAAATTTATGAGAATCAAAACAAGCTATGAAATTGTCTTAATTAATTATAAATAGAATTGGCAGGAATTTTTAGTCATTTAAATTGAATTCAAAAAAATATCAAATAAGGGAAATCAATGAAAGCTAAAAAATTACTGGGATTAATAATTGTATACCTGCTCTTTACAAACATGCTTTTTGCCCAAGTATTTCCCTCTGGAAATATGCAAACAGCTCTACCTGATTATCAATCCATGTTATTTAAAATTTCAGTTTCTGGACTTTCCTCACAAACTGATGCTTCCTTTGGTTTGGAATCAGTTTGTATTGATATTCAACATCCGAATATTAATGATCTTGTTGTTAAGCTTATTTCACCTGACAATATTGAGACTTTACTTGTTGGATATTACATTGGAACAAATTATACGGGCACCTGTTTTAATGGGAGTGCTCCAAATATGATAAGCGAAGGAACTGCACCTTTTACTGGTTATTATAGGCCAGAGGAGGATTTGGGAAAGAACAATTACTATAAAAACCCTAACGGAAATTGGAAATTGCAAATCATTGATACAAAACAGGGAAATTCAGGTACAATAAACAACTGGAGCCTTACTTTTAGTAATAATCCAGCTAAACCATTTGTTGAATCTGAACTTCCAATAATGGTAATTAACACAAAAGGGCAATTTATTGCCAGGGAAAAAAGAATTGTTGTAGATGTGGGTATTATTTCAAACGGGGATCAGCAGATAAATCGATTATCCGATCCCTGGAACCATTATAGCGGGTTGGGAAGTATACGATACCGAGGAAGAAGCTCCATGATGTTTCCTAAAAAAGGATATGCCTTTGATACAGAAACTATAAATGGAGAAAATCTTGAAGTTCCACTTCTGGGTATGCCTGCAAACAATAAATGGGTGCTTTATGCCTCCTATAATGATAAAACTTTATTAAGAAATGTATTCTCTTATGAGCTTTTTGAAAAAATGGGTCATTATTCTGTACGATCAAGATATGTAGTATTAATTATTAATGGTAATTACATGGGAGTTTATGTTCTGACTGAAAAAATTAAACGAGGAAAGGAACAGGTACCCATTTCAAAATTAGCTCCAGAGGATATTGCTGGTGATGACCTTACTGGAGGATATATAATTTCCATTGACAAAAAAAGCAGCAACAGAGATGGCTGGAGTAGCAATTTTCCGTCAAACTCAAAGAATCAACCTGTTTTTTTTCAATATGAATATCCAAAGCAAAAAAATATACAACAAGTTCAAAAAGATTATATTAGAGCTTACTTTAATGAATTTGAAAATACGCTAATGGCATCTCATTTTAAAGATCCGTTCATTGGATACCGGAAATACATTGATGTTAGGTCTTTCTATGATAATTTTATCATAAATGAATTATCTAAAGATATAGATGGCTATCGAATAAGCACTTATTTTTATAAAGACAAGGATAGCGAAGGTGGAAAAATAATAAATGGACCAGTTTGGGATTTTGATCTTGCCTGGTATAATTCAAATTATGGGGGGGGGGATCAAGTTGCTGGCTGGCAATACCAGTTTGGTTGGAGTTGGCAGGCTCCTCCACCAGGAGAAGAAACATTTCCAACGCCTTTTTGGTGGCGAAAATTTATGGAAGATCCTGTTTTTGTAAATGAATTAAACTGCCGCTACCAAAATCTCAGACTCAAAGAGCTCTCAATTGATAATTTATATAAAATGATTGATAAAACTGCTGCTGAAATAAAAAAGGAGAGAGAAAAAAATTTTCAGTATTGGCCAATTATGGGAAAATGGGTTTATTCAAATGTAACACCTGTTGCCAAAACTTATGAGGAGGAAGTTCAAAGAATGAAAGATTGGATAAAAAACAGAATGGCCTGGATTGACACCAATATTCCCGGGGGATGTGCTGATGTTGGATTGAAAAGTCAAGATCTAAAGGTTTCATCCTTTTCAGCATTTCCTAATCCTTGTACCGATAATTTAACATTGAATTATTATATTTCAAATTCTGCCAATGTGAAAATTGAAATAATAAATTCACTTGGAATTACTGTTGTACAAATACTAAATGAACAACAAAATTCAGGTCTTTATTCTGAAAAAATAGATGCACATTCCCTGGCAAAAGGAATTTATTTAGTCAAACTTACAACTGACAATACAATTTACCATCAAAAGATAATAAAAAACTAAAAAAATGATGGAATTAGTAATGCCAGGATGAGTCAAGGTATTTGTTTAAATTGAAATGCCAGCATTTTGATTTAAAACGAGAATTATATCTGCATTCATTATTGCATTCAGCGGTTAAGGCCCAAACTTGTCCATTTAAATTGTTATTTGTTTTGCTTCACTTTGAAAGCTTCCCCTTGAACAATTGCTTGAATTTTAATGCTTGTGAATACTAAAATAATTAACAACTGTAAATGTTGCATAATAAATTTACAATTTTTCCCGTAATTCCTATTTTTGAATAAAAAAACAATTAGAATCCCCAGACTCTGCTCTGATAATGAGGTCTAAGCAATTGTACTGTTTAAATAAGTTAAGCCAAGATAAATTCTATTCATATAACCTTTTAAAGAAAATGTGAAAATGGAAAATTGAACAAATCAATGTTTTATGTAATTATGGAGCCTTATTTAGTGGAAGAGTTTCTAAATGGGTTTAAACTTGCAGTTTTTTCAAACTTTTTTCTATATTAACTCCCCTATGTGTTAATAAACCCTTCAATAAATCTCCTTTTTTTTCCAGTCTTCCAAAAATATTTTTAATGGTGAATTGCTTGGGATTCAAATCATAATTTACTTCATCCCAATTCAGAGGTGTAGAAACCGTTGCTCCCTTCCTTGGTCTAACGCAATAGGGAGCAGCAATGGTTTGGCCATGATTGTTTTGAAGATAGTCAAGATATACTTTGTTTTTTCTTTTTTTTGGACTTCTTTCCAGACTAGTAATTTCTGGTAAACGATTGTTTACAATTTTGCAAATTACATGTGCGAAATTTTTACAAGTTTCATAAGAATATTTGGCTCCTAAGGGAACAAGTATATGAAGACCTTTTGATCCAGATGTTTTAATGAATGCAGGTATTTTTGCAGAATCAAGAACTTCCTTTACAGTAAGGGCAGTTTGAGTTACAAGCTTAAAATCCACATCAAGTGGATCAAGGTCAATAATTAGGTAATCAGGGTTATCCAAAGATCCTATTCTTGAACTCCAGGGATTAATTTCGATGCAACCAAGATTGGCCATATAAATAAGGGTTGGCTCATTTTGACATACCAGGTATTTAATGCTTCCTTTTGATTCGGAAGGAACTTCAATGGTTTTTACCCAATCTGGAATCATATTTTTTACATTCTTTTGAAAAAAATTTTTCTCATTTATTCCGTTTGGGTGCCTGTTCATTGATTCTGGACGGTTTTTCAAGTATGGGAGAATGAATGTTGAAATTTTTTGATAGTAATCAATTACATCTCCTTTAGTATACAGCTCATCAGGAAAATAGATTTTATTTAAATTTGTTATTTTTAGCTTTTCACCATTAATAACAACTTCCTTATTAATTGATTTCCTACTAGCGGTTGCAGTTTTGTTTATAGTATTGTCTTTCTTTTTTTTATTTTTTATAATTGCTTTCATCTGGATTTCTTTTTCCTTTTCAACATCACTTGCCGTTTTATCTTCACGCAAGCCTAAAAATACGGGATGCCGCATTTGTCCTTGCTTTGTCCATTCAGTAAATTTCACCTCGCCTACTAACATTGGCTTAACCCATGTTGCTTTTGTATTGGTTTTTGGGACTTGATTAAAGGGAGATACATCAGTGGTGATTTTATCTAATTTCTCCTTTATTGTTTTAAGCGATTTTTCATCAAATCCTCCTCCTGAATGTCCTGCATATTTAAGTTCCCCGTTTTCATATAAACCTAAAATAAGGGATCCAAAGTGTTTTCTGCTTTTTCTTGGCGCAGTATATCCACAAATTATTACTTCCTGGCGCAAATGAGTTTTAATTTTCAGCCATTCACTGGTTCTTTTGCCTGAATAATATTTCCCTTGTTTTTTTTTTGCTATAATGCCTTCCATTCCCTTTTCCTCAACCTCATTAAAAAAGAAAACACCATCTTCTTCGATATGATCACTAAAAGAGATCTGATTGTGTTTAACCGTATCAATTACTTGTTTTAATATTTTTTTTCTTTCAATCAAAGGAAGATTTCTCAGGTCTTCTCCATTGAGCCAGAGAATATCAAAAACATAATACACAAGGTTTAACTCTGTGTCATTATAGTTCTGTAAAAGTTGAAAAGAAGGCATTCCATGCTTATCTAATGCTACAATTTCACCATCAATAACTGCATTGTCCTGAATTGTTTCAAGAGCATTTTTAATGGAAGGGAATTTTTGATTAAAAGATTTTTTGTTTCTGGAATATAGCCTTATTTTGCCTTTTTGAATTGCCGCCATAGCCCGATAACCGTCCCATTTTATTTCAAAGATCCAATCTTCATTATTAAATGCCTGTTCCACAGAGCTTGCCAGCATGGGTAAGCAGTTTTCAGGAGGGATTGTGATTTTTGTTGCTTTTTTCCTTTTTGATGAATTAAACGGAGCACTTGTTTTTTGAATGTGTGATGAAAGAAGTATGGCAGGTTTAACCGATTTATTTTTTCTGATTTTTTTCTCTAATTTTTGTTTGTTTACTTTTGCAATATCTTCAATTTTTTTGCCTGATCTTACTGATTTATCAAGAGAAAGTATGTCTGTTCCAGAGAATTCATCTTTCGCTTTTACAAGCATCCAGGCATTTTCTCCTCTTTTTCCTATTTTTATTAGTGAAAATTTTCCTTTCAATTTTTTTCCTTTCAAATAAAAGGAAATGCGTCCTTTACTGAATCCTTTTATAAAGAGGTTTTCATTCTCCTTTTTTGGTAAATCATTATTAATATAAAAATGTCCTTGGTCCCAAATTAAAACTTCTCCTGCACCATAATTTCCTTCAGGAATTATTCCTTCAAAATCCTTGTATTCAAATGGATGGTCTTCCACTATGATGGCAAGCCTTTTTTCATTTGGATCCATTGAAGGGCCTTTTGGCACGGCCCAGCTTTTAAGCACACCCTGAATTTGCAAACGAAAATCATAATGCAAATGTGAAGCTGCGTGCTTATGAACAACAAAACTTAGTACTTCTTTTGCAGCTATTTTTTTTTCACCCTTTGGTTCTGTTGTTTTATTGAATTTCCTTTTTTCTTTATATTTTTCCAGTGTCATTTTTTTATTTGCTTTTGTTGCGACCGTTCCTTTTTACGTTTTGCTAAGCTTGCCTTTAGCATATTCATTAATTGGTTATTGTCAGTTGGTTTGGGTTGCTTTGCTTTGCCTGCTTTTATTGGTTTGCCTTTTGCCTTTTTCTCAATCATTTCCAATAGTGCCCGGGAATATTCATCTTTGTATTTTTGGGGATTAAACTCTGAACTAGATTGCTCAATAAGTGCAAGAGCCATTTCCAGTTCCTTTCCCTTGCTGAGTTTGTCCATGGGTAAGTTTAATTCTTCAGTACTTCTTATTTGATCAGTGAACCTGATTTGATTCAATACTACTACATCTCCTGATGGTTTTACAACACCAATATGTTGTTTGTTACGAAATACAAATAGTGCAATGCCCACTTTTTTTGATTTTTGAAGGGCCTGCCTTAACAATGCATAAGGCCTCTGGGCTGTTTTATCAGGTTCAAGGTAATAGGGCTTTTCATACAAAATGGAATCTATTTCTGATTCATCCACGAAATCAACTATTTCAATGGTTTTTGTTTTTTCAGGGCTGGCTTTTTCGAAATCTTCATTTTCAACAATAATATACCTGTCATCCCATTTATAACCTTTTACAATATCCTGGTAAGGTATTTCCTTATCAGAACCTGTTGAAATCCTTGCATACCTAATAGGGGAAAGGTCATTCTTATCCAACATATCAAAATCCAGCTTTACACTTTCTGTGGCACTGTATACCTTTACAGGTATATTTACTAATCCAAAACTTATAGCACCTGACCAAATTGCCCTCATGACTTTTTTTCAATAAAAAGTCAATAATAAAGCCTATTTATACAATTGAATGATATACCAATGAATGATGCTGTGATAGGAATTTAATTTCCACATAAAGCGAAAAATAATCCAAGACTGGGAGCAAAACACCTTTATATTTTATAGAGCCATAAACAGAAGCTCCCTTAGTATTAGTTTTATATTCTTAACAGGCATTGATTTTGAGTGATAACTTAAAAAACTCCCCAATATGAGTAATACTAATTCAATTAAAAAAAAAGAATTGCCCCCATATGAAACCCGGTACAATGATTTAGTTGGCGTTGTTTCCATTAATTTAGATAATAATATGGATGATTTCAATGAATTTGCCTCAGCACTTTTTCATTACAATCCAGAAAGATTTAAAGCAGTAGCATTAAAGGTTTTCATAGAAAATAATCCTATTGTCACTTTATATGCCCTGGATTTAGAAAGACAAAAAAAACATCCTGAAAGAGAAAAATTGCCAGTTCATAAATTCAAATTTCAAATGAGTCTTGATCAGCTATTTTCAAAATTAAAACGCTTTAATTTCACAGTAACTGCTGGAAATTACTCTATTGAGAAAATGGAAGTAATAAATAAATAAATAAATAAATAAATAAATTTGAGAAGGATAAAATATTCTGGAAATATAAAATCAGGATTAAATTGCACATTTATGTTTCAGGGGTAAATCCTCTAATTTTCCTGGATAAATTGTGATAAGATATGCTTATTGTTTTATCCTTTTTGTTTTTTATCTCACATCTATTCATATTAAGTTAATGGCCAAAGCCTTGGTTTTTAATTTACATACAATTGAAAAATTTCAATTATAATTATTCAATGAAATATGGGTCATTAATATCTTCCACAATTTCTGCATTTTCTTTTGGTTTTATTCCATGTCCGTATTTAATTGCAAATTGCCTGGTGAATTCAGCTCCCAGGAACAAAATCATACATACATAAGATACCCAAAGCAAAATAAGTATTATTGATCCTGCTCCTCCATATATGGATTCAGGTGTAGCTTTACTGAAATATATACTTAATAAAAATTTACCCAGTTCAAATAAAAAGGCTGTTACCATTGCACCAACCCACACTGATTTCCATTTAATTACTGCATCAGGTAATATTTTAAAAATAAGTGCAAATAAAATGGTTGCGACTCCAAAAGAAACAAGGAAGTTCAGCACATGGAAGATGACATATATGAAATCAGGAATTCGTGACTGAAACCAGTTTCCCAGGATAGTTAGAAGAGAACTTAATAACAGGAAGATAAGCATTAGAAAGCCAATTGCTAAAATAAGTCCAAATGAAAACAAGCGATCCTTCAAATATTTCATAAAAGCTTTTTCTGGTCTTGGCCTTACTCCCCATATTCTGTTCAGTGATTTTTGTAATTGAAAAAAAACTGCTGTGGCTCCAAAAAGAAGGATTCCAATTCCAATCATTGCAGCAAAAGTAGAACTTTCAGTCTGTACTGCTTGGGCTACCATTTGCTCAATGCTCTCAGCAGTCCCTTTGCCTAGCATGGATGCTATTTCATTTGAAATCTCTCCTTCAACTGCTTCTTCTCCAAAAAAATATCCTACAATGGCAATAATTATAATAAGCAAGGCGGGCAGAGAAAAAATCGCATAAAAGGCAATAATGGCACTCTGTCTGAAGGGATCAGAATCATTCCACCTTTTGATGGTACCTTTGATAACATCCCACATATCAATAAAAACATTACCGGTTTTTTTACCCATTTAATTGTTTGTTTGTCCTGAAAACAAAAATCAAAATTTGTACCGATAAAATTTTTATTAGAAAGGTGTTTGAACAAGGCCTTTAGGAAACGTATATTAATATTAAAGCTCCTTCATTAACACTTCATAAAGCTTAACCATGCTTTCAATATCTTTTTTATCTACTTTTTCATCCGGGGAATGCACATTATCCTCAGGTGCCCCAACAAAGCACCAGTCAATAGGATAGGGGCTATGTTGAATGGCATTTCCATCACTTCCCCCTGCGTCTTCCGCTTCTAACTGAAAGGGTATTTTGCTGTTTTTTGCAGCATTTATTATTCTGTTTAAATAGGACCGGCGGGGAATTCCTGAATCACGCATGGATATAGCAACTCCCTTTCCATGTTCAACTCCACTCGTAATCCAGGTTATATCAGAAATAAGAGCTTGTTTAACATCGAATTTTTCATAAATAAATCGTGTAAGAAATTCAACACTTCCTCCACCATGTTCTTCATAAGTAGAAAATACTATTATTCCGTCCTTCAAAGTTTGGGCTACTTTTAATGTACTCCATAAACCTAGTCTATTGTCTAAATAGGGGGATTGTACATATTCTTCATTTTCCCTGAAATTGGGTTTAAAGGTTAAAATGGTTCCTCTATCAATTTCTCTTTTAAAAAGATAATGGAGCGAATTATTCTCTTTGTTAACACTAAGGGTGCAATTTATTTCACCTAAACTATCGCTACCTACTAGTTCATAATCATTTTTTGCTTTTGGCCCTCCAATTTTCACTATTTCCGTTCCATACCTAACATTAAATCCAATAGAATCCATATGGGCGAAAATAGCAGTTCTTGGTTTCCCGAAAACTAAAACAATACAATCCTGGAAATGCTCTCCTGAAAAGATTTGTGGCTTAACACTCCAGTTTTTTTGTTCTTTACTAATATAATTAATGAGAAATTCAGTCATAACTGCTTCGTCACCAGAGGCAGCTCTAATTGCACAAAGTTCCTTTAATAAATGCATAGGTGTTAGTGTTGAAATTTAATTAATTTAATAACTGGAATAGTATAATTGCTTTGGAATTTTAAAAAATAAATACCTTGATTATAATCTTTTGAGGAAAGAGTTATTGAAGTGGAATTGCTAATCTTTATCGACCGTATAATTTTTCCGGTTGAATCAAAAATTTCCATTTTTGCATCTAAGGAAAAAGGAAAGCGAATAGTAGCATCAGCTATGCCTTTGGCAAATCCATCTGAATTTAAAATTTCAACACTTAATGGATTAATGTTTACTTTTTCAATATTATCAGTATTGCATATATATAATCCTCTTTGGTTGAAAAAATTGCAAATCAAATTGAAATTTTCTCCTTGATTTAAAAGTTCATTTGCTTGTAAAAACAATATTGCTGCATCGGGCATTTTCATGTTTGATGCATAACTATAAGCGGACTGCAAAAGTATTTGATCTGTTAATTCACGCCCTATAGCATTGTTTATTTGCATTAAAACAGAAGACCAAATTTCACCATTCAAATGATAGGATCCCGAAAGATCCTGGGGATATATTTTTGTGGAAGCAGCATTTCTTCCATTCCAGAAACTATTGTGCCCATCCCAAGAAAAAACCTTTTGCCAATCAAATGGATTTATAGCCTTGGAATAAGAAACAGCAAAATAATCGCCAATAGCCTCATCCAATGCCTGTCTTTCGTTTCCATTGTTTGTATTGGGAGCCGCACTATGCATTATGGCATGGCCATATTCATGAATAATAACATGTGCGTCTTCAGCATCATCAACTCCCCCTTCACCAAAATTTAATTGTGGAACCGTGAAAAATGGGGAAAAACTGGATTGATCAGCACCATTGAGTGCATGCGCATCAATATGTATTTGGTAATTTGCAAGGTTAGTAAACCCTAATGATTGGATATATTTCTGGTATTCATTAATATGATAATAGGCATTTACATCCTCAAACTCACTTTGTGAACGGGTGTATATAAATTCCGGGATTGTATTTGATGCTATAGAGGTTACAGGGGATGAATGTTCAGTGATTTTAGCCCAAGGACTCTCAAGAGTAAAAGTACCAGCGTCATATTTCACTTTCATGGTTGTATGAATAATTTCGGCATTTAATTGGGCAATATCACTATTATTATCATCTATATAAGGGGGGGCATATGTTACGGCTGCTGAAATCAAAGGGTTTGGAAGAAATACGCCTGCCATTACAACAGAATCCTGACTGCGATGATACATATACATGTTTAGATCCTTTGAATAAATAATTTTTCCAAATTCATCTACAATGAATTCCATTACATTGCCTTGTTCATCAGCTAATTGTAGCTTTAATGCAGCAATAAAAGTACTTCCTAAAGGGAAATAAACCTGATTTATACGGTATTCAATTGCTGCTCTAAAGGAAAATAAGCTGTCTAATACTTCTTTTGGAGGAAAAACTTCAGGAAGAGCGGTATGAATCGTAAAGGAATTATCAAATATGGATAATATTTTTCCTTTTTTGTTTATACCGATTTTTATTTGTGAACCATAAATTTCATTTCCTTTGAATTCCTGGATAAAAGTAAAATGCCATGCACCAGGGCTTTCTATACTACTCTCGCATATTATTGTTGAACCTGCTCTATCAAGATGGGGAAAATTCTTTAGCAGGTAATTTTTAACATTTTGTTGATGAAGTGATATAATGGATTGATTAAAATGATAGTAGGATTTCCCAAAATCCTCATCCTTAAAGGATTTTTGGAATTGATTAGTATTTTTTTGTCCCTGGGATTGAAAAAATACTAATAATAATGCTGCTATTATTGCAGGTTTCAGAACATTATTGGGGAAATTCGAATAGTTAAGGAATCTGTTCACTTTTATTTTTTCAATAGTTTGTTGGCAATTATTTCCAAATTCTTGTTAATGGGGGCTAATTTAAATCTATAATTATCCATTAAAATGCTAATATACAATTTCATCCGTAGTGATTTATTTATTAGTTTAAAAAGCAAAAAAAAAACAAAGTTTTATTTTGATTAATACTTATTTTAAATAAAATAAAAATCGACATAGTTTTAAAATTTAAATTCAAGTTTTAACAAAATAAAAATTACCTTTAACCAGAAATAAAAACATAAAAGTTTATTTTCTGAGGAAGTCAAAGTTCTGCCTGTTTTTTTATTTTGTTTTTTATCAGAAATCATATAAATTTCAGCAAGAGTATTTACGAAAACTTCCTAAATGGTTGATTTTCCATACAAGTAAAAGATTTTTAAAAATCAATACTTATTAAACTTTTTTTTAAACTTTTTTAGTTAAATATTTGCTTAACAATTTTTATCAAATTGTAATATTTGAAATTTTAATTGCACCCCAAAGTATTCCTTAGGGAAAAAATATTTTTGTATTAATATGGAAGAAAAAACATGTGAGAAAATCTGGAATAATTGCCTGAGTATAATTAAGGATAATGTGAATCTTCAAAGTTATAAAACATGGTTTGAGCCAATTAAACCAGTTAAATTAGTTAGTAAGGTACTTACAATCCAGGTACCCAGTCAATTTTTTTATGAATGGCTTGAAGAACATTACATTACTTTACTTAAAAAGACAATTAAAAAGGAATTAGGTACCGAAGGTCGTTTAGAATATAGTATTGTTATGGAAAATTCCTATAATAATACTAAACCTCATACTGTAGTTTTTCCAACATCAGGAAACAAGTCAATTAAGAACCCGCCAGTTTCAATGCCTATAGATATTGGAATCCGAAATCCATTCATTATTCCGGGCTTAAAGAAGATAAATGTAGAATCACAACTGAATGTTAATTATTCTTTTGATAATTTTATTGAAGGCGATTGCAATCGTCTTGCGCGTTCTGCAGGATTTGCAGTAGCCAATAAGCCAGGAGGTACTTCCTTTAATCCTCTTTTAATTTATGGTTCAGTTGGTTTGGGTAAAACCCATCTTGCACATGCCATTGGTCTTCAAATAAAAAATAATTTTCCAAATAAGACTGTACTTTATGTTTCTTCTGAGAAATTTACCCATCAGTTTATTGATGCTGTAAGAAATAATTCACAGAATGACTTTGTACATTTCTATCAAATGATAGATGTACTTATAATAGATGATGTGCAATTTTTTGCTGGTAAAGAAAAAACACAGGATGTTTTCTTCCATATTTTCAACCACTTGCACCAGTCAGGAAAGCAACTTGTACTTACCTCTGATAAACCTCCAGTAGAAATGCAAGGTCTGGAACAGCGTTTATTATCCAGGTTTAAATGGGGCCTGTCAGCAGATTTGCAAGCACCAGAACTTGAAACAAGAATAGCTATATTAGAGAAAAAAATGTATGCTGATGGAATCGTTCTTCCAAAAGATGTAGTTGAATACCTGGCTTATAACATTACAGCGAATATACGTGAACTTGAAGGAGCTCTGATTTCCCTTATTGCTCAATCATCAATGAATAAAAAGGCAATTACAATTGAACTTGCCAAACAGATGATTGACAAATTCGTAAAAAATACCGTAAGAGAAGTTTCCATTGATTATATTCAGAAAATTGTTTGTGATTATTTTAATCTTCCCATTGAATTAATGAAATCCAAAACAAGAAAAAGAGAAGTAGTTCAAGCCAGGCAAATTGCAATGTTCTTTTCCAAATGCATGACTAAATCATCACTTGCAACAATAGGAATGCATTGCGGTGGAAAGGATCACGCAACTGTTCTTCATGCTTGCAAAACAGTAAATAACCTTATGGAAACGGATAAAAGGTTTAAAATTTATGTTGATGAACTTGAAAAGAAAATCAACCTTCAATAAAAACAATGTTTACTAATTACTTTAAAAGGAATTAACTTATTATAGTTAATTCCTTTTATTTTTTATCCTTATTCAATAAATTATGCTGAAAATTTTAATGGTCTGCCTTGGAAATATTTGTCGTTCTCCATTGGCGGAAGCCATTTTGGTGGAAAAATTAAAAAATAAGGGATTATATGATGTGCAAGTTGATTCAGCCGGAACATCCTCTTATCATATTGGCGAGAAACCTGATTTACGCACCATAACAAATGCCCGAAAGCATGGGCTTGAAATTTCTCACCTTATTACCAGGCAATTTACTCTAAATGATTTTGATCTTTTTGATAAGATTTATGTAATGGACCATTCAAATTATACTAATGTAGTAGAACTGGCCAGAAATGAAGAGGATATAAAAAAAGTTGAATTAATTTTAAATGTATCTCATCCAGGTTCCAATATGACTGTACCTGATCCATATTTTGGTGGTGATTTAGGTTTTGAAAATGTTTATAATCTTTTAAATGAAGCTTGTGACAGAATTGTTATGAATATTCAAAACAAGAATTTTTAATTATGGAAAAAGGTAAAATTTATTTAATACCAACCACATTGGGTGAAAATGCTCAAATTGAATATGCAATTCCTGCATTTGTTTCTGAAATTGTAAATAGTATTGAGCATTATATTGTAGAAAATGAAAAAACAGCAAGGCATTATCTTAAGAAATTAAAAATAGAAAAGCCATTGCAGGAACTAAAATTGTATCCTTTAAATAAATTTACTCCCGTTGAAGATATTCCCGGATATTTAAGTCCGGCTTTGGATGGTAAGCCAATGGGAATAATTTCTGAAGCAGGGTGTCCTGGTATAGCTGATCCGGGAGCGGATATAGTAAAACTTGCTCATGAACAAGGCTTAAAAGTAGTGCCTCTTGTTGGACCATCTTCAATTTTACTTGCATTGATTGCATCCGGACTTAACGGACAAAATTTTGCTTTTCATGGCTATTTACCTATTGAAGCAAGAGAAAGAGTTAGAAAGTTAAAGGAATTGGAAAATTATTCAAGACAACACAATCAAACTCAAATTTTTATCGAAACTCCTTACCGCAACGATAAGCTTTATGCTGATATTATAGCTACTTGTAATTCAGAAACCCTTCTTTGTATTGCCACAGATATAACATTAAGATCAGAACAGATTTCTACCCATTCAATTGATTATTGGAAAAAAAAGAAACCAGTACTGAACAAAAGGCCGGCTGTTTTTTTGATTCATTCCGGCTTTTAAAAAATTGAAAATGCTTTCAATGAGTCTCCATTGAGTTTTATAGAAAAGTCATTAATGTTTCTTTTATTACGCTGTAATAATTGGAGAAAAATTCCAAATTCAGATGTAGGTTTTTTGAATCAAGTGGAATATTGCAGGAGGATACTCACTTTGGTTGATCACTAAAATCCCACAAATAAAATCTTAATAATGGCAAAGAATATGGCTTTGCGGCCTTTTCTATTTTTTTCTTTGCGGATTTTGCGAGGAAATTAACTTAGTGAATTTTCCTCATTCATCATTTCTAATTTATCCTTTTTTTTGATATTTTTTGATCTTCAAAAGAAGGAATTTGTTAATCAGGTTTAAGGAAAAGAAATCTTCAAATATAACAGCTAAACTTTAGAGCAAAAAAAACTCCTGATTGCTCAGGAGTTTTTTTTATAAGTAATATTAAAATTCTTATTGTTCAGTTAAAGTCCAGTTAGACTCTGAAGTGTAACTAGTAGTTGTAGCACCAGAAACGTAAGTATTAGAATTTGTGAAATTCACTTCCATTACACCTTTTTTCAAGCTAGATACATTTAAAATAGTAGCGGTAGAAGAAAGACCTGTATTGCTTGAAGTCAATGAACTTGAAGCCTCTAAAGCTTTGTAGTTGTTACCAGAACCATAAGATTGCTCATAACGATCAGTAATTGTTAAAGGAGTAGATCCACCTGCAACAAAATAAGTAAAAGTTGAATTTGCATCTGAAACATTTGAAGTTTCAGTTAAAACAATTTGAGTGTTTTTTTCAATTTCACCTGTTCCGCCAGTAATAGTAAAAGTTCCTTTTTCAGTTGTAGTTGAAACTTCTTTAATTATCCTGTCAAAATAACCTTCAAAGTTATAAGTGTAATTTCCTGAAATATTTTGCGCTCTTGAATAAAAACTAACATCTTCATCTTTGTCATTTTCTGTAGCAACAGTAACTTTAGTATAAGTACCTGCTTTTTTATCGAAAGAAAAAGAAACCGTTTTATCATTCGTAACTGGTACACTTCCAACATAAGAATAAGTTATTTTTTCTTTTTCCCCGTCAAATTCATAAGTTGTTGTAGTTGTTGTTCCTGAATTTGTACTATTATAAATAGTTTTTCCGCTTGTTACTTTCCATTCTCCATCTAATTTTTTAGGGGTAACTGTTTTTTTACAGCTTGTTGCAGTTGCTAAAAATGCAATTGCAGTAATTGCAAATAAAGATGTTTTGATTGTTCTCATTTTTTTATTTGTTTTTTTGGTTTATACTGCAAATGTAAAAAAAAAATTTTAAATAATTACATTTTTGAATAAGAGTTATTTTTAGACCAATATTAAGTTAAAAACTTTGAATAAAAATGGTAGTGTTATTAATGAAGTAAAAGTTTAATTAAAAGTGTAAAGTAAGATTAATAGCCCCGCCAGAGATATCGGTATTTAGGCCAAAACGGCTTCCCCCAGCAGTTCTTGAAACTGTTCTTATCACTGTGCTTTCAACACTATCCCATTCTTGAAAAGCATTTTGTCCATCTCCTGTAAAATCATACATCATTCCCCATCCATATTCCATTCCTAAGGATAATTTAGGTATAATAAAATATTCAGCACCAATAAAACCTCTTGCGCCAACACCAAATGAATTACCTGTTCTGCCAGAAATAATTCTTGAGCTTGTTAAAGCGGATATACCTGTGTTAAAATCAATTGTAGATGTTGGTGTTGTATTATCAGCAGAGAAAGTATTTCCGTAAGTATAATTAGTCCTGGTTCCGCCACTGAACATAAAAAGGATTTCTGCTCCATAAAAACCTTGTAACCTTGTTTTACCTTTCCTTTTTTCAATTCCTCCCCCAATAAATACCATATTATTATTAGCTTTTCTTGAATCCCTTACAGTTTCATTAGGATCAATTGGGGCAACCTGTCCATCACGAACAACAAAATTATTGGTGGTTATAGTATTAATATTTATTGTTGCTTTGGCTCTTAATGCTGTTTTTTCAGTTTGAAAATATTTTACCGCAATGGAAAATGGATAAGCAGAAATTGGCTGGGCAGAAACAGTGTTTTTACCTGCACTGCTAAAAAAATTACCTGTATATTCTAAAAAAGGCACTGCATTTACTTGTATTGCCCAGTCACCTGTTTCGGGAAGTATAGCTTCTCCTTTTTTTGAAACAAGTTCCTGTGCACCTAGCAATGAGCTTGTGAATAAAAGCGAAATCAAAACAAAATTAGTTTTCATAATATAAATTGAGTTTGTGGTTTACTATTGACTTTTCCATTCTTTATCTTTTAACAATGGAACAAATTGAAAATATCCATGTTCATTAATTTCTGTTTCACCCTCATTTTTTTTGATTAAACTCGTCATTACCTGTACGCTTGTTGCGCCAACAGGAATTACCATTATTCCATCTACTTTTAATTGTTCAATCAAAGCTTCAGGAATGTGCGGTGCTCCTGCAGTTACAAGAATTTTATCAAAGGGTGCATACGCTGGTAATCCCTTATACCCATCTCCATAAAAGAATTTTGGATTATAACCTATTTCCGGCAGCAATATTTTTGTTTTTTCAAACAGTGTCTTTTGTCTTTCAATGGTATAAACTTTTGCCCCCAATTCAAGTAAAATGCATGTTTGATATCCTGATCCTGTTCCAATTTCAAGAACTTTATCTCCTTTTTTAATTTTTAAAAGCTGAGTTTGGAAAGCAACAGTATAGGGTTGTGAAATTGTTTGCCCCGAACCTATTGGAAATGCTTTGTCTTCATAGGCATGCTCAAGAAAAACATTTTCCATAAATACATGCCTTGGAACTTTTCCAATTGCTTTTAACACTTCCTCATCCTCTATCCCCTTTGCTTTTAAACTATCAACAAGCTTTTTCCTTAATCCTTTATGCTTATAAGTATCTTCCATTTTATAATCTTTTAAAGTTACCCTTTAAAGTTACAAAATAACAATAAACAATTTTTAATTTCATAAAATGCTCTATTTTGTTTTAAACAGTTATTGGTTATAATTAATTTAGAAATAGATTGTGAAACTGTATAAAAAAAATTTTCTTTGTCCAATAAATCATTAGAGATGCTAAAAATAGGAATAATAGGGGCAGGTCATCTGGGAAAAATACATATTAAATGTATCAGGGAAATTTCTGGTTATGAATTAATAGGTTTTTATGATTCTAATGAACCCTATGCAAAAGAGCTTTCTAAAGAACTTAATCTTAAATTATATCCCTCTATTGATGAATTAATAAAGGATTCAGATGTCATTGATATTGTAACCCCAACAGTATCTCACTTTGAAATTGCGGTAAAAGCATTAAAAAATTTCAAGCATGTTTTTATTGAAAAGCCTTTAACTCAAACGGTTGAAGAAGCAAAAATTCTTATGGAATTAAAAAGTGAGGCAAACGTTAAAGTTCAGGTGGGGCATGTTGAAAGATTTAATCCTGCATTTAGGGCCGCATTGCCCTTTTTTGATCAACCCATGTTTATTGAATCACATCGGTTATCTCAGTTCAATCCTAGGGGAACTGATGTTTCAGTGGTATTGGATCTTATGATTCATGATTTGGATATTATTTTAAGCGTTGTAAAATCAAGTATAAAAAGAATAAGTGCCAGTGGGGTGGCTGTTGTAAGTGATTCTCCGGATATTGCAAATGCCAGAATTGAATTTGACAATGGATGTGTTGCTAATCTTACTGCAAGTCGAATTTCAATGAAAAGCATGAGGAAATCAAGGTTTTTTCAGCGTGATGCATATATTTCAGTAGATTTTCTTGCAAAGGAATCAAATATAGTTAGACTAAAAAATGTGGTTGGAGAACCTGACCCCCTTGGATTAATTATTGATTTAGGAGAAAACAAGGGATCAAAACAAATTTTTATTGAATCACCTGAAATAAAAAACATAAATGCCATTAAAGAAGAGTTGTCCAGCTTTTATAATGCAATTATTCATAATCTCACGCCAGAGGTTCCTATTGATGATGGTTTTGCAGCACTTGATGCAGCTCATAAAATTATCGACAAGCTTAAAATAAATTCGGGAAAAATGCATGCTTAGTAGCATTGGTGGCTTTTATTAACCTTGCTAATGAATATTTTTACCCATTTTTAAAATAAGTTTTTCATTACTCCGTTAAATGATACTTTCTTTTTCTGATTATAAATGAATCGATTTACAATTGTTTTTTTTACAGTTATTGTTTGCTTGCTGTATTGTTCTTGTAATATCATTAATCCTTCAGAAGAAATTCCCTCCTATATTAAAATAGATACAATTACTTTCGAAAATGACCCAGGGCAAAGCATTAGTTATCAAAAAATTACTGATGCATGGGTTTATGTTGATGATCAATTAGTAGGAACGTATGAACTTCCGGTTACTTTTCCAGTACTTGCAAAAGGAAACAGGCAAATTCTAATAAGACCTGGAATAATAATAAACGGAATTGGGGCAACCAGAGGTATTTATCCATTTTTTGAAAGTTATGGAAAATCTGTTGATCTTAATCCAAATGAAACTAGCGTAATTTCTCCAACAGTTAAATATCACTCTTCTTATACCTTACCCTGGTCCGCTAATTTTGAAACCGAGATTAAAATTGAAAGATTACCAGGAAGTTTATCAGATATAAAAAGAGTTACTGACCCTGCTATATTAGGACCTTTTAATGGTATTGCATGTGGAGCTATCCTTTTAGATGCTGATTCAAATAGATTTGCTGGTGCCTCCTTAACAGATTTTCCACTTTCCCTACCAAGAACTTCCCAACCAATTTTCCTTGAATTAAGTTATAAGTCCAACAATCTATTTTCTGTTGGAATTATTGCCAGGAATCCAGAGGGTGATCAGGGACAAACTATTCTAAATATAAATCCTTCATCCGGTTGGAATAAAATTTATGTTAATTTAACAGAAACTGTTAATCTAAATATAAATGCTGCAGGGTATTATTTCTTTATTCATGCCCAAAAATCCGATGATGTTTCACAAGCAGAGATTTATATTGACGATTTGAAAATATTATATTAATTCATGAATAAAAAAGCACAGTTATTCATACTTATACTAGTAGATTACCTTTCGGCTGCTCTTGCTTGGAGTTTTTTCTTTGTATTTAGAAAATTGTATATTGAGGCTAAAATTCATGGCTTACCCGTTCCTGTTGAATTTGACGATAATTATTACATAGGCCTTGCTCTAATTCCTTTATTCTGGCTTCTTTTATATTTACTAAATGGAGTATACAAAGATATTTTCAGACGATCAAGACTAAAAGAATTAGGCCAAACATTGCTTCTTTCTGTTATTGGTGTGCTTATTATTTTCTTTTTACTCATTTTAGATGATGAAATAGCATCCTATAAATCGTATTATCAATCATTTGCTGCTTTATTCTTGCTTCACTTTGGCATTACAGCTTTAGGAAGATTAATTATATCTACATCAATTGTAAATAAGGTTCACAATCGAAAAATTGGTTTTAATACTATTATTATAGGAAGCAATGAGAAGGCCTTGAGTCTTTACAATGAGTCTTTGGCCCAGGTAAAATCTTCTGGTAACAGATTTATTGGATTTGTTCATGTTGAAAATAACATTAGTTTAATGGAGCCATTTTTACCTCATTTAGGTTCTTTTACAGCCTTAAAATCACTTTTAGTTCGGTACAATGTCGAAGAAGTTATTATTGCCATAGAATCGTCTGAACATGATAAGTTGAATAAAATATTAAATGAATTAAGTAACACAGGAGTAGTAATAAAAATAATTGCAGATTTATATGATATTCTTTCGGGTTCAGTTAAAATGAGTTCGATTTTTGACACCCCACTCATTGAGGTTAGCAGGCAAATTATACCTGAATGGCAATTAAATGCCAAACGACTTCTTGATGTTTCCGTTTCCTTTTTTATTTTCATTTTCTTTTTACCTGTTTTTCTTTTATTGGCACTTTTGGTGAAATTGTCTTCCAAAGGACCTGTAATATATAAGCAGGAAAGGGTTGGCAAACACGGGAAGCCTTTTAAAATATATAAGTTTCGTTCCATGTTTACCAATGCTGAGAATAATGGACCTGCACTTTCAAGTGACAATGATTCCCGTATAACACCTTTAGGTAAAACATTAAGAAAATACCGGCTTGACGAACTTCCCAACTTTTATAATGTACTCATTGGTGATATGTCTCTTGTAGGTCCACGACCTGAAAGACAACATTATATTTCACTTATAATGGAGCAAGCCTCACATTATGCCCATTTACAAAAAGTAAAACCTGGGGTAACTTCTTGGGGACAGGTTAAATACGGTTATGCCTCTAATGTAGATGAAATGATCAAAAGGCTTAAATACGACTTGCTATACATTGAAAACATGTCACTGTATGTTGATTTGAAAATACTGATCTACACAGTGATGATTGTTTTAAAGGGAAGAGGGAAGTAGTTTCATTAAATTATTCTCTGATTCAATTTTTAAATCATTTAATTTTCGCTCTGGGGTGGAATTGTATAATTGCATCCCTTAAATATTCACGATCTAAATGAGTATAGATTTCAGTTGTAGTAATTGAAGCATGTCCAAGCATTTCCTGTATTGCTCTTAAATCAGCACCTCCTTCAATTAAATGCGTTGCAAAAGAATGCCTGAAAGTATGTGGACTTACAATTTTTTTCACCCCTGCTTTTTGAGCAAGGAGTTTTATAATTGTAAAAACCATAACCCGGGAAAGGCTTTTTCCATGTTTATTTAAAAATACAAAATTTTCAAATCCTTTTTGAACATTGATTTTTTTTCTGGAATTATTAGCATAAATATCCAAATATTTCAGGGCATAGCTTCCAATGGGGATAATTCGCTGTTTATTCCCTTTTCCTGTGGCTTTTATAAATCCTTCGTTTTTAATTAAGTCGGTTATTTTCAAATCGGTAAGTTCAGAAACCCTTAGGCCACAACTATAAAGTGTTTCAAGCATTGCTTTGTTTCTTTCACCCTCAGGTTTGCTTAGATCTATTGCCTCAATAATTTTTTCAATTTCTGTTGGAGAAAGCACTTCAGGTAATTTCCTTTTTAATTTAGGTGCTGATATAAGTGCGGTAATATCATTATCTGTTAAATTTTCCATTACAAGATATTTATAAAATGCCTTTATTCCTGATATCACCCTTGCCTGGGTTGTGGCAGAAACCTCCAATTCATTCAACCACGCAATAAATTCGTTAAAATGTTTTAATTCAAGTTGCAGTGCATTGTATGTATACTTCTTGTATTCCAGGAACTGCATAAGCTTTTCCATATCCCTTTGGTAAGCTTCTATGGAGTTATCAGCAAGGGATTTTTCAAGTCGTAAATAGGCAATAAATCCTTTTATGAGCGATGACCAATGCATTAATCTTTATATTCGTAAAATATTTGTTGTAAAAATAACAAGTTAAAAGCACATAAAAATAAAATGAAGATTATAATCATTAACGGACCGAATTTAAATTTAACAGGTAGCAGGGAAACCGAAATATATGGAAATACCGGGTTTGAACCTTTTATGAACGAATTAAAAAAGTCATTTAAGGATGTTGAGTTTCATTATTTTCAAAGCAATATTGAAGGGGAAATTATAGATAAGCTACAGGAAACGGGTTTTTCCTTTCATGGGATAATTTTAAATGCAGGTGGTTACAGCCATACTTCTGTAGCAATAGCTGATGCCATTGTAGCAATAAAAACTACAGTAATAGAAGTTCATTTATCCAACATTTATTCAAGAGAAACATTTAGACATGTTTCATTAACAGCAAAAAACTGCAAAGGCCTTATTTCAGGGTTCGGTATGGATTCCTACAAATTGGCTGTTAATTATTTAACCAATTTAATGTAGGGTAATTAATTAAAAAGAATAAGTGAATCCACCCATTAAGTTGAATCTCTGCAAAGGATAATTATACCAGCGGTTGTATTTTGCTGCGCCTATGTTATTGAAGTTCACGAAAGCAGATAGCTGCTTTGTATAACGGTATTCAACACCAAGATTTATATCAGCAAAGCCTTTTAGTTTTTCAGGATATTTCCCCGGAATAACTTCTAAATTGTCTGAAACTTCGTACCGTCTTGTCCCATACCTGGTATTCAAATAAAAGGCATCCGCTTTAACAATGATTTTATCACGCAGGCTGTACAACGTTGTTAAGGTGATTTCAGCATCAGGACGATGCCATGGATGTAATTCATTCGTCATTTGATAACGGTACCAATCTCCTTTAAGTAGGATTTTTAGCTTTTCGGTTTTTTGATAAGCCAATTCTCCGGTAATATTCAATAGTTTTACATCATCATAAACCACAGAGAAACGCTCAGGGAAATAAACATTGTAATCATTAATGAAAAAAGCCATATTGTGTACATCACTATAGGAAACACCTGCATTGAAAGTAATTGTAGAACTTAAACTTCCCCTTAAACCCCCAAATATATTGTAACGGGTATTTGTGTTTTTTAAAGGAGTGTATGCGGTCATAAAAGGGTTTATGCTGGTTAATGAGCGATAACTATTCCTCTCCAGCTTTCCGTTAATACCTCCGTAAGGTATAATAATGTTTTCGATAAGGTTGAAATTAAAATCCACATCAGGATAAAAATGAAAACTTCCTATTTGATCCGTTCCAACTCCTGCAAATAAACCAGCCCCCACCTTTACACGCCATTTTTTTCCCGATGAAACTATATTGGGCCCCAAATTTATAATGGCATTATCGGTGGTGTCTGTAGGAAGTGTATTGTGATAGTAGTCAGTTCCTATATTAAGTCCTATGAGTTCCCTTCCATGGTATTTGCCAAGCTTGACATCAAGTCTTACATTGTTTTCAATGGCTGTATCATATAAATCAGCAAAATTATTATACCTTAATTTTACATTGTGGTGCAATTTTGTGGAATCTTTGTAGGTGCTTTGAGCCTCAGTACCAATAGAAAATAAGTTGAATCTTTGACGAATTAAATCTTTAGTTATTTCCTTTCCTGGAAAATCATATATTGGAGAGTACGGAATACCATTGGGTATAGCATAATAATGCAGAACGTTCCTGTTGTAATTAAAATCTCCTGAAATAGTATGAGTTGGTTTAAAATAGCTTCCTGCCAATCCTGTTCCAGTATTACTAAAACCACTGTAATATGCATTTGAAATAGAACCAGTAGAAGAGATATGTTTCAAAAAAGCCAGGTAAGAAAATTCCTTTGAACGCAATGAATTAAAATAAATCTCACCAAGGGGGGTGAAATAATTTCCAAAACCTCCCTTAATATGTGTCCTGTATAAATTTGAAAGTGGCTCTCCTTTCATTTTTGCTGCAGGAATGGGATCAACCTCAAAACTTGTGTTTACTTTTTTATTCAATAATTTATAATCAGGAATAGGTAACCTGGCTGTAGTATCGTTGATAACAGGGTTTTTGCCAATTTTAAAAGCATCAGAAATTACAGGATTAAAATCACCTAAAATTTCAACCTGTTCATTTCCCAAATCTTTGTCCTTAACCTGGGCAAAAGATCCTGTTACAAAAACAATTGCTGAAAACAATAAAAAAAACTTTGGCATAATGCTGTTTGAATATTTAATCATTATTCATTTCCTCCTCATTGTTTTCATCCTTAAACAAACGATCGCTTTTAGGGTTATTCTCATTCATTTTTATTTCTAAAGGCTCAGGAGATTTTTTTTGGGGTTCAGGCTTTTCTGCATCAATAATAGATTTTAATTTCTCCCGCGCCAGTGTTTTTAAATCATCCCCTTCATAGTTGTCAATTATACTCTGTAAGGTATGTTTTGCCTGGAAAGCATCATTCTGGGCTAAATAATTATCAGAAAGAAGGATAAATGCTTTAGCAACCCAATAATCAAAGGCTGAAAATTTATCCGCAAGAGCAAATATTTCTTTTTCGGATTCACTGTATTTTTGTTGCAGGTACCTAACATAAGCCATATTGTATTTCGATTCGGCTCCTAATTCATTGGATGGTGCATTTTCTGCTACCATTTTAAATTTCTCATAGGCCTTGTCAAATGCATTTTGTTCAAGAGATGCCTTAGCTTGAATTAAATTTGCCTCATTGATTACTTTCTGAGAAATATTTTCCATTACCATCACCTTATCAGCGTATTCCTTTGCTGTTTGAAGATCCTTCAAAATAAAATTTGTCCGCATTAATCCAATGCGTGCATCCATCAAAAGAGCGGAATGTTCAGATTGTTTCTCAAGCTTTTCATAAGCTAATTTTGCCTGGATGTAATTCTTTTGTTCAAAATAAATATGAGCTGTTTTTGCCAGAGATTTTTCAGTAAATATGTTCCTTGGCTGAGCTACCACAAATAAATATCCTTTAATAGCCATTTCATATTGCTTTGCTTTAAAATGACATTCAGATAAGTAGAAATTAACCTGAAGTACAAATACACCCTCAGGAAATTTTTGCAGATAGTTGTTAAAATTAATAATTGCTTCCTGGCAGTCTCCTTTTAAATATAGACCTTCGGCAGATTCATAAAAAGTTGAATCCAAAGAAGTGCGGGTAACATTTGCAAAAGGTAGTTTTTCAACAAAACTGGAATATTCCTCCGCTTTTCCCTGGGCTATCGAAATGTTTTTAAAACCCAACAAGGCCTGATGAGATTCAGGTGTACCAGGATAATCATTAATTACTTTCTTATAAATTGTAGCTGATTTTTCATCCTCTTTTTGATTGTAATAAATAAGTCCCTGCTTGATCATAGCCTTACTTACTACTGGGCTGTTAGGATGTTCATTTACAATCTTATTAAAATAGGTTAATGCTTTTTGGTTATCTCCAAGTGCTAAATATGTTTTCCCAATCTCGAACTTCGCATCAACGGCATAAAAAGAAGCAGGGTAATCTTTAATAATTGATTCTAATACCGGAAGCTTAGCTTCTTGTTTTCCTGTTAATCCAAGACAAACGGCTTTTTGAAACAATGCATAATCGCTGTTTGACATTTTCAGGTTTGCCGCCTGCCCATAATAATCTACAGCATTTTCGTAATTTTTGGTGATAAAATAACTATCGCCAATACGTAGCAAAGCATCATTTACTTTCTTGGTATCCTCTATGGGGGTTATGGATGTATATTTCCTGAACCATAAAATGGCAGCAGGATAGTTTTTCTTTTTAAAATAGGCATAACCCAGATTGTAATTTGCAGTAAAATATTCGGGTAAAGCAGCTGCGCCTGGTTCAAATAAAAATGTTTGATAACTTGTTATAGCCTCATCATATTTACGTTGATTGAACAAGGCTTCGGATTTCCAATACTGAGATTGGGCATTTATGTTTTTATCTAAGGGGAAGGATAAGGCCTTATCAAAATGTATGACAGCGGCTGTAAAATTAGCAGTATTGAATAAATCTACACCGCGGTAATATGCCATTTTCTGGTAAGCATATTCCAAATCTTTTGTTTTTTTACCAATGCTCTCAATGGTTACTAATGCCTCTTTGTAATTGCGGGTAGTGAAAAAAACATTTAGAAGGTATTTATAAGCCTCATCAGCCCTATCTGTTCCTGGGAATGCTTTAATATAGAAATGTAAGGCTTCAATAGCTTCATTAAATGGGTTATTGGAAAGTTCATAGGAAAGTTTTGCATATGTAAACATTGCATCTTCTTTAACTACTTTATCAAAATCAAATTTAGAAGCTGAACTAAAAGCATTTCTTGCAAAGTTTTTATTATCCTGTTTAAGGTAAGCCCTTCCAATTTGGTAGTAGGCATTTTGAGCAAGTTCATCTTCCACTTTAGTTACTTGCTGGAACAATTCAATTGCCTTATCATAAATGGCGGTTTGTAAATAAGCAAATCCTAATTGATAAGCATCTTCCCTTGTTAATCTTCCTGATGCTTTTCTGAATTGTTCTAAAAATGGAATAGATTTTTCAAATTCATTAAGTTTGAAATAGGATTCGCCAATTAAACGCGCTACCTCTGGCGCTCTTTTAACATCCTCTGTTTGAAGCAGGGGAGGAGCATATTCAATAACAAGTTCATATCTTTTTTGTAAAAAATAAATTTGTGATATGTAATAAGGAACAATGGGTCCAAAAACTGGTTCGCTTTGTAACCTTTGAAAACCTATAAGGGCAGTTTCATAATTTTTAGTTGTATAGGCGATATGAGAGTAATAATAATTAGCTGGATTGGTATAGCGGGTATCAACATCCTTTATTTCATAAAACATTTTGGATGCCTCATCAAATTTGCCAGTTTCATAATAAGAATATCCTGCTTTAAAATAGTATTCAGCAAGTTCATCCGTACTTAATTCATATATGTCTACCAGTTCGTAGGATTTAATGGCGTCTTTAAATTTCTTTTTTCTGTAATGGTAATTTCCGAGTTTGAAAACTGCCATGCCCACTTTAGGGCTTTCCGGATGCTTTTCAATAAAATTATTTAATTTGTCTTCAGCATCCGAATGAAAGAGTTCAACGGCACACATGGCCGAATAAAAATCACAGTTTGTTATTATTTCCGAATGTGAATTTTTATTGGAATTAACAGCTTTTTCAAAATACACGCGTGCTGCAGCAAATTTTTCCTTGTTATACAATTCCATTGCAAGTTTATAATGCTTATCCGGATCGGAATGTATAAGAGATTGTTGAGCAGAAGCCCTTCCTGCAATAATTAACATTATAGCAAGAATAATAAGTGCTACAAGTATTTTAAGTTTATTCAAAATAAGATTTTTTAAACCCGACAAAGATAAAAACAGCTTTAGCCTCATATTTTTTTAAAATGATAAGTTATCAACGTTTCAATGTTGAAATTGATACTCTTCCGGGATTAAATATTTTTTCAGTAAAGAAAGAAAATGCCGATATTTGTTGAATAAACTTAATTACCCGCTAAATTATTTTCTGGTAAATTAAATAATAAATGAAATGACAGGTGAAACTATTATAGAATTAAGTAATCTTTCCATTTTCCAAAAGAGCAATCTTGTTTTGGCTGAAGTAAATATTAATATTGAAAAGGGAGAATTCGTTTATTTAATTGGTCGCACAGGAAGCGGAAAAAGCAGTATTCTGCGCACCTTGTATGCAGATTTGAAACCTGTAGAAGGTGATGCACATATTGCAGGGTTTGATTTAAGAAAAATAAAATCCCGAGAAGTGCCTTTTCTTAGAAGAAAATTAGGAATTATTTTCCAGGATTTTCAATTGTTATCCGATAGGTCTGTTTATAACAACCTGTTATTTGTTTTAAAAGCCACGGGTTGGAAAAACAAAAATGATATTACAATGCGTATAAAGGATGTATTGGCAAAAGTGGGCCTAAGTACAAAAGATTTTAAAATGCCTCATGAATTATCAGGAGGAGAACAACAAAGGGTTGCTATAGCCCGAGCCCTTTTAAATGATCCTGATGTTATTCTTGCCGATGAGCCTACCGGAAATCTTGACCCGGAAACCTCCGAAGGGATAATGAACCTTCTGTTTGAAATCAGTAAAAGCGGAAGAGCTGTTGTTATGGCATCTCATGATTATGCCCTTTTTGAAAAATTTCCTGCACGTACCATTAAATGTGAAAATGGAAGGGTATTGGATTCTAAATTAGTGGCAAACAGCTAAAACATACTTTAAAAGCGAGTCTGTAAATAAAGCTTAAAGCTTTATGAAATCCTTTGTATTTTACCCTGATTATTTTTATCCTCAAGTTTTTGCATTAACTTAGGATGAAATTGCGTTTGACATTACAACCAATTTAAGCAATGCCTGAAACAGTTAACAACAAAAGCGTTTTTACCTTGCTGGAGGTTACCCAAAGCATACAAAAAACACTTGCTGATAGATATAAAAGTACATTTTGGGTAAAAGCCGAAATGAATAAATTAAATTATTATAGTCATTCAGGGCATTGCTATCCTGAATTAGTTGAAAAAATAGAGGGAAAGGTTATTGCTCAAATAAAATCAACTCTTTGGAAAGACGAATACAGGAATATAAATTCCAACTTCCTTAGCATTCTTAAGGAACCTTTAAAAGACGGAATTAAAATATTGTTTCTTGCCAGTATTACATTTGATCCTTCTTATGGGCTTTCTCTCAGAATCATTGATATTGACCCCAGTTATACATTAGGAGATCTTGAAAAAGAGAAACAGGAAACAATCAAAAGACTTCAGGTTGAAGGGATTTTTAACAAGAACAAAGCTTTGCCTATTTCCTTGTTGCCTCAACGCATCGCTATTATTTCAGTTGAAACCAGTAAGGGCTATGCAGATTTTTTAAAAGTACTTGAAACCAATCCATGGAAGTATAAATTTTTTCATCTTCTTTTCCCCTCCTTACTTCAGGGAGAAAAGGCAGTTTATTCAATCATTGACCAGTTGAAACGAATAAATAAAGTAAGGCAACATTTTGATGTAGTAGCTATCATTCGAGGTGGAGGAGGAGATGTTGGACTATCCTGTTACAACAATTATGAACTTGCAAAAGAAATTGCTTTGTTTCCAATCCCGGTTATTACAGGAATTGGACACGCAACAAACGAAACAGTTGCAGAGTTAATAAGCTACTCCAATGCAATTACACCTACAAAAATAGCAGAGTATCTCATTCAAAAATTTCATAATTTCTCGGTCCCGGTTCATAGAGCAGAAGAAAAAATAATAGAAAAATCAATTCGACTGATAAAGGATGAAAAATCGAAATTTGATGCTCAAATAAAA
Source organism: Bacteroidota bacterium (assembly GCA_013696965.1). NCBI lineage: Bacteria > Pseudomonadati > Bacteroidota > Bacteroidota bacterium. The sequence continues at coordinate 227,218 of JACCXN010000057.1, forward strand.
CTCTTTCGTTCCTTAACAGAAAATATACTCCTATACAACAGGAACCAGCTTAAAGAGCACTTTAGATCATTGTTTCAACAATCTGTGTTTCGCTTTAAAAGTGAAAAAGGCTTTTTGAAAAAAAATGCAGAAGAAATAAAAAAAGGTTCCATTAATCTATGCATTTCAGCAAAGCAAGAAATCAAACAGTTTGCTGTACTTTTGAAAAGGGATGTTTTCACTCAAATCCATAGGGTTAAATCAGAATTAAATAGTTTAGAAAAAAACATCAACAATATGAGCCCGCAAAGTGTATTAAAAAGAGGCTACAGCATAACCACGAGGAATGGAAAGGCAATAAAAAGTTTTCAATCAGTGAAAAAAGGGGACATAATAGAAACCTTGGTTTATGATGGTAGTATTAAAAGTAGTGTAAATGAATCAAAAAAAACAGAAGAACAATGAGCGATAAATATAAATATACAGAAGCTTTTGATGAACTTCAATCCATAGTTTCAGAAATTGAACAAGGAGAAATATCTGTAGACGAACTTTCAGAAAAAGTAAAAAGAGCGGCTTTTTTGATTAAAATTTGCAAAACAAAACTAACCACAACAGAGGAAGACGTAAACAAGATTTTAAAAGAGCTGGATAAAGCATCAGATGAAGAATAATAATTAGTAGTGTAATCTATAATATTGGATTAGAAATTTAGGAATTACAGGTATTCCAAGTATTACAATAATGCTGGTTGCGTACTGCCTCAATAATTACAGAAGTTTTTTCTCAAAAAGGAATTTGGAAATGCTATACATAACTGGATCTGAAATGCTATTGAAATACATAATTTTCTTAATCATTGGTGAAAAAAACGTTCTGTTGATTGCTTAATTTGGATTAAAACGAATGAAAGAGTTATAGAATTAATATTAATCGATCAGCATTAACAGAATTAGAAAAATCGCCTGATAAAAGTTCTGTTCTCATCTTAATTTCATCTTCAGTAAAAGCTTGTTTCATCAAAGTAATAATTTCTGAAATTATTTCCTGAGGACTGTCTCTTATAATGCAAAACTTTTCCAGACCTGTTCCAATAACCATTGGAGAATTAACAAGGCAAAATTTACCGTTGTGAAGTGCCGACAATAGTTTTAATTTAATACCTGTTGACTGAAAAGTTGGAAGCAGGTTTATATGTGCCATCCTTATTAACTCTGTAATTTGAACTGTTGAATAATTATCTCTTAATTGTATGTGTTCATGTTTTGCTACCTCTGCATTTAATTCAGCAGAAGGATTACTTCCTGCTATAATAAAAGGAATATCAATTTTACTGAATATTTCCTTTACAAGAAATAAAGCAGCCAGGTTATTTTCTCCAACAGAAAGGTTGCCATGATATAAAACAAAATCGCCCTTTCCCTGATTAATATTTAATTTATTATCAGGATGAAAAGCAGAAACAGTTACTGTTTTTGGATGATAACACAAGTAATATTCAGTATCAGGGGCAGAAATGGCGGCTATTGCTGAGGCATTTGAAAGTTTTTTTTCAAAATTTTCAAGCTTTGAAGCCGCCCTTGCAAAATATATTTTTTTTAATGGATTCGTTTCTGCCTGTGAAAGTTTACGGTAATATACCTGTTCAATATTATGGGTACGAACTATTATTTTTCTATCAGCCAATCGTTTATCATCCAGATAATAGCAGCAATGCAAACCTTCCATCAATATTGGGTGTTTATCTGCTAAAAGGTTATTGATTAATTCCTTGGAATTTCTGCTTTTTATAATATAGGGTGTGGAATTTAAAAATTGAAACAAATTATTCTGCCTTTTGTAATAATTTACTTTGTAACAATATTTTTTTAATTCCTGGGCAGGTTTTCTGCCATATTCAAAACAATGAAGGTGGATTTTAATGCCTTTTTGGCTTAGGGCTTTTATCTTGTAAAAAACATCAATAACCCCACCATAATCTGCAGGATAAGGAACATCAAAAGAAATAATATGTAAGTGCTTTTCGATAACTACTTGAATTTATTATATATTTCTTTAAGCTTAATGCTTTCATTCTCCCAATTATATTCTCTGGAAGCTAAAAGTGTGTTTTGCCTCCATACTAATTGCATTTGTTCATTCTGAATCATAAATCTTAATTTATCTGCAATGTGTTCAGGATTATGATTGTCAATTAACTCACCCACATTATAACGAGAATAAATTTTTTTAATTTCAATGAGCGGGGAGGAGAGTACAGGAATTTGAGAATGAATGTAATCAAACAATTTGTTAGGTAAACTCAATTCATAATTTGGATTGTCTGCTTTATCTAATGTAATACCAACATCAGCACAACGTGTATGCTGTATTAATTCAGTAAAGGGCATTTTGTTTTTAAAAACAACCTTTTCCTGAAGATTAAATTTTGCAGTAATTCCCTTTAATTTATCTATTACATCTCCTCCTCCAATAATAAGCAATAAGGCATCTTCAATATATAACATTGCTTGAAGTGCTTCTTCGGCTCCTCGGTTTATATTTATACCAGCACCCTGTAAAAGTATTATTGCTTTATTTTCAGGCAAACTAAGCTGGGAACGACTTCTAAATGGAATATTTTCAAAGTTTTTAAGCGAAGGAACATTTCTTAGCACAACAGGCTTTATTCCATAATGTTTTTCATATGCCTGAGCAATGCTTTCATTTACGGTAAAAACATATTTTAATTTGGGGAATATCCATTGTTCAATTTTTAGCCAGGTTTTCTGAACCATTTTCCTGTTAACAAGTTCAGGAACAAAACAAAAATATTCATGACTATCATACACTAATTCTTTTCTTTTAAATTTGCAAACAAGGAAATTTGGCAAAAGCGTATCAAGATCATTTGCATGATATACATCGGCTTTTTGGAATAATAGAAAGAAAAACAAGCGTATATTATATTCAGCATAAAACAGAAAACCTTTTGTAAACAACAGTTTCATCCTGTGGGTAGCATAAGTCCTTTTATCCATTGGTAAGCTTGTTTTTAATTTTCTGCCAACAAGTAAAACCAAAAACCCTTGCTCTGAAATAGTATTGCATACTTTATTTACACGTTGGTCTGTAACAAGATCATTTATAACAGATACAATAACTTTTTGCATTGAATAATAAAAGATGTATATATATCAATTGGCTGCAAAAATAGAAAAATAGAAGCAACTAGGTTTCAAGGAATCAATATTCATTTTAACTTTGCTTTATATTATAGTATTAATTATGCCGTTTTTCAATAAAATAATGCATGCAGATTACTGAAAATTTCCCCCTTAAAAATTACAACAGTTTTGGCATATCTGCTCAGGCTAAATATTTTGTTGCTATTCATACTCCTGAAGAAATTCAGGAGCTTATACATGAGAATACAATAATTGGTTTAGAAAGGTTAATTCTTGGGGGAGGTAGCAATTTATTGTTTACCAGAAATTTTGATGGCATTATTATTAAAAACAATATTAAAGGCATTGAACTTCTTAAATCCGATACTGATTTTTATTACTTAAAGGCTGGTGCAGGAGAAATTTGGCATGAATTCGTTTTACATTGTATAAAAAATAATTACGCAGGCGTAGAAAATTTATCTCTGATTCCGGGGAATGTGGGTGCCAGTCCAATGCAAAATATAGGAGCTTATGGAGTAGAAATTAAAGATGTTTTCGAATCTCTTGAGGCCATTGAAATCACTACAGGAGAGATACATAGCTTTAATAACTCCGATTGTAATTTTGGATACAGGGAGAGTGTTTTTAAAAATATATGTAAAGACAAGTATATTATCACTTCGGTTACTTATAAACTCAGAAAAATACCAGAATTCAATACCAGTTACGGTGCAATTGATCAGGAATTGGAGGCAATGGGTGTAAAAGAATTATCCGTTTCAGCTATAAGTAAAGCCGTTTGTAACATCCGTTCAAGTAAATTGCCTGATCCAAGATTAATAGGGAATGCTGGAAGTTTTTTTAAAAATCCGGTTGTTGGTAAGTCTCATTATGATTATTTGAAAACAGTTTTCCCTGGAATTCCTGCGTATGCCCAGCAAAATGAAACTTTTAAATTGGCTGCCGGATGGTTAATTGAACAATGTGGTTGGAAGGGTTTCAGAAAGAATGATGCAGGTGTGCATGCAAAACAAGCACTGGTTCTTGTAAATTATGGCAATGCTTCTGGAAATGAAATATATGAAATATCAGAAGAAATTCTAAAGTCTGTCTATTTAAAATTTGAAGTTAACCTTGAAAGGGAAGTAAATATTATTTAGTTAATATAGAATAATTAATGTCAGAGCACATTACAAACCAACATTTGCTTATTACTAGCGATGGTTCTCATACGGTTTACCATCCCCAAACCCAACAGCATTACCATTCCATTCATGGTGCAATTCAGGAATCAGAACATGTTTTTATTGATGCCGGTCTTAAAGTCATTGAATCAAAGGAAATATCAATTCTTGAAATAGGTTTTGGAACTGCTTTGAATTGCTTTTTAACTGCCATGTATGCTATGGAAAACAATTTGAATATCCATTACACCGGTATTGAACCTTTTCCTTTAGATTTAAAAATAGTGCAGGAATTAAATTACACTCAAAAATTAAAAAAACAACAATTCAATAATGTGTTTTTAAAGATGCATGATTCACAAATGGATCATTGGATTGAAATTAATTCAAATTTTAATTTGATAAAAGTTCAACAAAAAATTGAAGATGCAATCCTAATGGATCAATATAATTTAGTCTATTTTGACGCATTTGCACCTGGAGCTCAACCAGAACTGTGGCTCCCTGAAATTTTTAATAAGATATATAATTCAATGCTTCCCGGAGGAATTTTAACTTCTTATTGTGCTAAAGGGGAATTTAAGCGCACACTTAAAAAATCAGGTTTTATTTTAGAAGCTTTACCCGGTCCTTTAGGTAAAAGAGAAATGGTAAGGGCCATTAAGCCTCTTTTTTAATTTAATTTATGTATTTTTAATAAATCACATGGAGTGCTAATTCGAGTAAAATTTAAAGCAATGAAAATCAAATCTAAATTCAGTTTGTTTTTTTTAATTTTTTGTATTTTATTGTTGCCTAACAAGCTATATAGTCAGGCTTGTACACAATTCGAACTTTTAAAAGCAGGTACTTCTTATACTATTAAAAATTACGATCCCAAGGGTAGGCTAACATCAACTTCAAAAAACAAAGTACTAAAGGTTGAAAAAAAAACGGAAGGCATGGAAGCAGTTATTAAAAATGATATTACCACTATCAATAATGAACCTTTAGGTAGTGGTATTATTAAAATGCGCTGCGAAAAAGGTGTTATGCACTATGATTTACGGGCAATGCTGAACCCACAAAGCATGGCAGAATTTGAGGGCATGCAAATGCAAATGGAGAATACCACACTGGAACTTCCCTCAAATTTACAACCCGGTCAACAACTTTCTGAAGGGAATTTAAAGATGAAAATTAATAATAAAGGAATAAATATAGCTACTGTTGAATTAAAAATTTACAATAGAAATGTGAATGAATTCGAACAAATTACAACGGAAGCAGGAATTTTTGATACCTATAAAATTTCTTATAATACGGAAATGATAACTACTACCAGTATTCCTCTAAAAGTTTTAACCAGCACTGTGGAATGGTATTCTGTTAAGTATGGAATTGTACGATCAGAAACCTTTAATAGAAATGGAAAGCCAATTGGATATTCAGTATTGGTAGAATTTAAACAGTAATTTCAAATCCGGCATTTTCAAGCTCAATCCAAAATCCCGGGTATGACTTTTTAACAACCCCTGGATTTTTTATTCTTATTTCACCCAGCACTTCTGCAAGAGGGGCAAAGGCCATTGCCATTCGGTGATCCTGATAGGTTTCAATTGTTACATCCTGTTTGTTGATCTTATCCCCTAAAATTTCAATGTAATCGGCCCCACAAAGTGTTGCCACTCCTAGTTTTTCAAGTTCAGTGGACAATGCCGATATTCTATCAGTTTCTTTTATTCTCAGACTTGTAATTCCTGATAATATTCCTTTTATTCCTTTTGCAGCCATAGTTACTGCTACCGCTTGAGCAAGATCAGGGCAATTGGTGAAATCATAATCAAAGCGGTTTAAAATAGGCTGGGGAAGTTTTATTAAAACTGTATTCCCTGCTATTTCTTTAGATCGCACACCAAAATTTTTGAAAATTTCATCAAGTACGCTATCACCTTGTATAGTTTGTTTAGAAAGCCCTGACAAAGTGATTTCAGCCTCATAGGAAATAGCAACGAGTTCATACCAATAAGATGCAGCGCTCCAATCTTTTTCTACAATAATGTCTGCTGGTGTATATTCGCCTGATGCTACAGTAATTAAAGTATCCTTTTCGTGAATTTTAGCTCCACACTTTTTCATTAAATCTAAAGTCATTTCAATATAAGGAGCTGAAATCACCCTTCCTTTCAGGCTTATCACCAATCCATTTTCTAGATAAGGTGCAATCATAAGCATTGCGGAAACATATTGGCTGCTTATTGTGGAATTAATATCTACTTTTCCCCCTGATAGTTTTTTGCCTTTTATTTTTAGTGGTGGGAATCCTTTCTTTCCCAAAAATTGAATATCCGCACCAATGGAGCTTAACACCCTGATTAATTCCTTTACAGGCCTTTGCTTCATTCTTTCGGAACCAGTTAAAATCCTCTCTCCTTGAATTATTGAAAATAATGCAGCAAGAAAACGCATCACAGTTCCCGCATGTCCCACATCAAATGTAGGACCTTGTTCATCTAATAGGTTTTTAAGAACAATGGAATCTTCGGCATCAGAAGGATTGATTATATTTATTCTTCCTCCTGATAGTGCATTTATAATAAAAGCCCTGTTGGTTATACTTTTTGAGCCAGGTAAATTTACCCTGGACGAAACTTCCCCCTTTTTTCTTTTAATGTAAATTGCGTTTATCATTTTATAGATCTGAAGCAACCATTGCAGCGCGCATTTGATAAAAATTAAACGATTCAGATATTAGTTCCGTACTGCATTTATTGTTTACAACAGCATTTCCTGTTTTGGAAATTAGGGTAAACATTATTTGGCCGTTTTCATTCTTTTTATCCTGTTCCATAATTTCAATAAGTCGTTGTGGAATAACTTGATTAAAATTAACTGGTTTGTAAAATTTCAATAAAAAGTCACAGATTTCATCCAATTGGGTGTGTTCCAATCCTGCTTTTTTATACGATAAAAAGGCCTCGCAAAAAATGCCTGCAGCAACTGCCTCACCATGCAATAAGGGTTGTAACTCTGATTCAAGAAAAAATGTTTCAATGGCATGGCCTATTGTATGGCCAAAATTCAAGGATTTTCGAATGTTCTTCTCATGTGGATCCTTTAATACAATATTGTTTTTTATAACAACAGAACTATAAATTATACCCTCCCAGTCGGGATTTGCTGGTTTGAAATTTTTTATCTGGTTCCAATAGTTTTCATCAGCAATAAGTGCGTGTTTTATAACTTCGGCAAATCCTGAAAGAATTTGTTTTTTACTTAAGGTATTTAAATATGGAGGGTAAATGAATACTGCTTTTGGATTGGAAAATAATCCTACTTGATTCTTGAAATTATCAAGATCTAATCCTGTTTTGCCGCCTATTGAAGCATCTACTTGTGCAAGAAGAGTTGTAGGAATATTAATATAATCCATTCCTCTTTTAAATGTTGATGCTGCGAAACCTCCCAAATCAGATAAAACTCCTCCTCCAAGATTTACAATTAGGGACTTACGGTCTGCTTTCAGCTCTGTTAAGGCTTTCCACATTTGAATACAAATGTCAATAGTTTTATTTTCTTCCCCACTTTCAGTTTCAATTATTTCTGCTTTTTTTAATTTTTCAACCCGGGCAATTAATTCAGTAAGACAAAACTGCATGGTGTTTTCATCAACAAGGATAAAAATTTTACTGTAATTGTTACTTGCTAAATAATCATTAATTTGATTAAAAACATCTTTGCCAATGTAAACATTATAGGTATCTGATACTATTGTTTTCATGATTTTCACTTTGCAAATATCTGATATTTATTGTTATATACTTATTTTTATGTGCTGTGGTTCTTAATTGCAAAATTAATTAAGTTTAAGTATAAATTTAGCAATTTTTTGTATAAAATAACTGAAAAGAGAATGTACTACTAAAAGCCTGCTTTAATAATTTTCAGCCCTGATATCATTCTCAATTAAATTTGCTAATCTTTTGCTTTATGTAAAACATTTTTCTTGCACCTAAGCCTTTAGTATGAAGATTATTACTATCAATAATTTAGATTGAAATCATTTCTTTTATTTAGGAAAAAAAGGGAGTAAGCAAAGGTTGAAATTTTCATTGATTTTTCTTAAATTAGAATAAACATTTTTCTTAATTAAGGATAATTCCATTGTTGATTTTTACTTAATTTCGTAAAAAATTAATCTGGTAATTTGCTTTAACTTTTTTTATTCATGAGGTTTATTTTATTCATTTTAGTATTAATCACCCACATCTCACTATTTGTTTTTCCTTCAAAAGCTCAGCAATTAACACAAACTGTAAGAGGGCAGGTGATCGATCAACAATCCAAAGCCACACTAATAGGTGCTAATATAGTGTTATTAGATTCCACCCAATTTATTGGAGCAGCAACAGACATAGAGGGTAAATTTCGATTGGAAAGGGTGCCGGTAGGTAGGCATAAACTTAAAATTTCTTACCTTGGATACAAGGAAATAGTTCTTAATATTATTGTTGGTTCAGGAAAAGAGATCGTGTTAAATATTGAAATGGATGAATCAGTTCTAATGGGTAGAGAAGTGGTTATATCCGCGGAAAAAGAAAAAAGTAAGGCCAACAATGAAATGACATCAGTTAGTGCTCGCTCTTTCACAATTGAAGAAACAAACAGATATGCAGGCAGTATGGGTGATCCTGCTCGTATGGCTGCTAATTATGCAGGAGTTTTAGGTTCAAGTGACAATACAAGGAATGATATTATTATTAGAGGCAATTCACCAACAGGAGTGTTATGGCGGCTGGAAGGGGTTGATATTCCCAATCCCAATCATTTTGCCTTGTTTGGTACAACTGGTGGACCTGTAAGCATTTTAAACAATAACGTGTTAAGCAATTCTGACTTTATTACCGGGGCTTTTCCTGCAGAATACGGCAATGCAGTGGCTGGTGTTTTTGATTTAAAAATGCGAACTGGAAATAATGAGAAAAGAGAATTTATGGGACAGCTCGGTTTCAATGGACTTGAAGCTGGTGCGGAGGGACCAATCAATAAAAAGAAGAATTCCTCCTACTTAATTAATTACAGGTATTCAACTATGGAACTTTTTAGCCTGGCTGGAATTAGTTTTGGAACCAATGCAATCCCCTATTACCAGGATCTCTCATTCAAATTTAATTTCCCAAAAACAAAAATAGGAAGTATTGCCCTTTTTGGAATAGCTGGTGCCAGTCGCATTGCAATTTTAGACAGTGAAAGAGACACAACTAATTTCTCCTTCGGGAATGCAGGAAATGATGTGTCTTTTGCCAGTAATATGGCAGTTGGTGGGCTTTCTCATACATACCTTATTAATAGTACAACCTATACACAATTGGTAATTGCTGGATCAGGAAGCATAATGGATATTAAAAGTGATTCAGTGAATTTCGACAAAACTACAGTTCCCATTTATCGAAATGAATCAAATCAGGGCAAATGCACAACAAATTTCTTTTTAAATAAAAAATTAAATTCCCAGCATAATTTTAAGACAGGCTTTATTATTGACCGCATAAATTTTAATTTAGTAGATAGTTTTTTGAATATTGATATCAATCAATTTATAACCAGCCGAAATTACCAGGGCCACTCTTATTTATTGCAACCCCATTTTCAATGGAAATATAAAATTACGAATTCCCTTGTTTTTAATGGAGGCTTGCATTATCAGCATTATTTTTTTAATAATTCAAATTCCCTTGAACCCCGAGCAGGGCTTTCCTGGAATTTTAAACCTTTTCAAACATTGAGTATTGCTTATGGTTTGCATAGTCAGCTTCAAATGGGGTATGCATACGTTAATCAAGTTCAGTTAGGTGATGGAAATTATGTGAAGCCAAACGAAAATATGGGTTTCACTAAAAGCCGTCATTATGTTCTTGCCTATGATCATTTATTAAGCGAAAATTTACGTTTAAAATTTGAAACATATTATCAGGAAATTTTCGATGTTCCAATTGATAGAAATAATTCGAATTCCTTCTCAATGCTCAATCTTGGGGCCGATTATGATCTTTATTTTCCTGATTCTCTAATTAATAATGGTACAGGAACCAATTATGGATTGGAACTCACAGTAGAGAAGTTCTTTAGCAATAAATATTATTATTTGTTTACTACTTCGTTATTTGAGTCAAAATATATTGGAAGTGATGGAGTACAAAGAAATACATCCTTCAATGGAAATTGGATAGCGAATGTGCTTGTGGGGAAAGAATTTAAAGTAGGAAACAAGGAAAACAAGTCCAAAGTATTTACAATAGATGCAAAGGTAATAAATGCAGGAGGAAGAAGGTATACTCCAATTGATTTAGAATTGTCTGAAAAATTTGGATCTGCAGTTTATATTGATTCTAAAGCATATACCTTAAGATATCCTGATTTTTTTAGGGCTGATCTTAAAATTGGTTTTCGATTTTACAGAAAAAAGCTAACACAATATTTTGCTCTTGACATTCAAAATGTCCTGAATACCAAAAACATACAAGTAAGGATTTATGATAAATCCACCAATTCACTGAGAACAGAATATCAGTTAGGCTTTTTCCCTGTTGCTTTATACAAAATCGAGTTTTAAAACAAGCCCCAATTTTCTCACTTCCCTCGTTATACCTATTTTCTGGTTCATACCCATAGAAGTAATGCTTTTGAACATATTTTTTATAGTCCTTGTTAATTGTGTGTTTATAATCCTGTTATATTTGCGGCTTTGGAATATCTTTAAAACGGTTGAGTACGGTAACTTGTATGAAAATATCATTTGACAATACAGAAATAGCTTTTTCAGGAAAAAGTGATGCAGACCTTACCAGGGCTTATATCCTTTTCAATATGGTTTCAAGTATGCAAATGGTGAAAATTGGTAAAAAGCTTACCGATTTTTCCATAAAACTTAATCTGCCAATTAAAGGACTTATAAAAGCTACAATTTTCAAGCAATTTTGTGGAGGAGAAACAATAGCTGAATGTGATAAAACAATAGCCAATCTGGCTGATTATAAAATAAAAACCATTTTGGATTATTCGGTTGAGGGAAAAGAATCTGAATTAGAATTTGAGCGAACAACAACGCAATTAATTGCCACAATAGAAAAAGCAAAAACAAGCCAAAATATTCCTTTTAGTGTATTTAAAGTCACCGGTATTGCTCGTTTTAATCTTCTTGAAAAAGTAAATTCCAATTGTGTTTTAACTGAAGCTGAAAAACAGGAATGGGAGAAAGTAATTTCCCGTTTCGACCATATTTGCAAGACAGCCTTCCTATCTGGTATTCCGGTTTTGATTGATGCAGAAGAAAGTTGGATACAGGATGCAATTGATGAATTGGCATTAAAGATGATGCGTCTTTATAACAATGAAAAAGCCATTGTTTACAACACACTTCAAATGTACCGGACAGGCCGCATTAATTATTTGGAAGAGTTGCTAATGAAAGCCAAAGCTGAGAAGTTTTTTATTGGAATGAAATTAGTTCGGGGGGCTTATATGGAAAAGGAGCGAACCAGAGCCATTGAAATGAATTACACCTCACCTATACATGTGGATAAACTGGGTGTAGACAAGGATTATGACAGGGCATTATTGTTTTGTATTGAAAATTTCTATGAAATTTCAATATGTGCGGGAACGCATAATGAAGCCAGTGCGCTTTACCTTGCCGAATTAATGGACGAGTTTAAAATTGAAAAAAACAATCCCAAGATTTATTTTGCTCAATTGCTAGGTATGAGTGATCATATTAGTTACAATATGGCAAAAGTGGGATATAATGTGGCCAAATATGTCCCCTATGGTCCGGTAAAGGAAATATTACCATATTTAATAAGAAGGGCAGAGGAAAATACTTCAGTGGCAGGGCAAACAAGCCGTGAGCTTAGCCTTATTTTAAAGGAGAGAAAAAGAAGAAAAGGACACTAATCATTTATGATTTCTGAAATAGATAAAATCCTACTGTGTGTTAGTATGGTATGAGTAGGATTCTAACCATTTCTTTGCATTCTTTTTTTGATCATAATCAAAATATTTAACTTCAGGTGAAATTATTTTGCTAAAAATAATTGTCATCTGTTCATACCATCCCTTTATACCAACTACTGCAATTTTTTCCAATCTATTGTATTTAGGTATATTTTTTATATCCTCCCAAATAGCCTGAAATTCTGGCATATCAATTTCATGAATTTCTATATAAATTTTAGGCTTTTCAAAATCTCTTATCGTTTTTTCCAAAATAGGATTAAAAACATCAAAATCCCCTTTTGTAAGCTTGCCTTTAATCTTAATGGAAATTAAATCTCCTTTTGTTTCATCCAGTATTTGTACCATTTTCTATTGTATTTAATTTTTTATAGATTTTCACAATTCATTTTTATAAATACTCCACTCATAGCGAATCTCCTATCTTTTCTATCAAGGGATCGAGGGAACTTATAAATTGTCGAGTTTATATAACTATAATTTTTTATTCGAGCTGTAATTGCATCGGTATTTAATTTTTCTGTTGAATGAATATAGGCTATTTTAAAACATAAAAGATGAGTACTGTGTTACCAATGCTAGTTCTACTTACCAGGATTTTCTCTTGCTTATTCAACAATTCCACCTTTAACTTTAATTGGCTCTCCATAAGGCATTCCTGATACAAAAATAAATCTACATGCCTTTTCGCGGCAAATAACTGTGAGATCATGCAAATTTTCAAAAAAGATTCCCTCGCCCGGTTCTATGATTATGTCATTGATACGTATTGAACCATTAATTCCGGTAATAACATAAATAAAGCATCTGCTTTTTTCTGAGAAAGTAAATTTATGAAATGCTTTTTTTGCAAGAGTTACATCATCAAATTGTATATTTCCATGAAGCATAAGGGGACATTTTTTTCCAGCTATTTTACGTATTAATTTTGTTGCATTTTCTTCATAGGGAATGTCTTTTGCCTCTAGATATTGAAAGGAAATTTCAGAACCATGCATTTCTGAGGGAAGTTTTATCCATAATCTTAACCCATGGTTTACTCCATTGGATACAGGTCTGAATGAATTTTGGACGCCTTTTGGGGCAGTAAATCTTTGTAAGCCTCCATCAGATATTGTTCGGGTATTTCCATTGTGATCTTTAAATTCAAAATTCCCGTCCAATACATATGTTAAGCACTCAAAACCTTGATTTATTTGTGTAGGAAGTTCACCAGGAGGTTCAACAAAAAATTCATCTAAAAGAACAAAAGGATCGAATCCACGCATGAAATTTGAAGGAAACAACCTCTTGCCCCAAATTCCTTTTTCATGGCTCATTTCAACTGATTTTGTTTTTTTTAACTTTTCTATTGTATATTGATGCTGATGATTCATAATTATTCAATTTAGTTTATAAAAATTTCTATTTACTAATTTACAAAATTTATAAAGCTTTAGCAAACCTGTTTGAAACACTGATAAACACTTGTTTTATAACTTATCTTTTAAGTTTTAGAACAGTTTTATAAATAGTTAATGTTGCTTTTTATAATTTAGCTGAAAAATTTGAGTTTGAAATTTTAATATATGGCCAGAATTCTTGTAATTGATGATGAAAAACCAATAAGAGCAACACTTATTGATATTCTTGAATATGAAAAATTTTCTGTTGATGAAGCTGCGGACGGTATGCAGGCCTTGGCTTTAATCAAAAAGCAGAAGTATGATGTTATTCTATGTGACATCAAAATGCCCAAAATGGATGGACTTGAGGTATTGGAAAAGATCCAGGAAATTTCTTCGGATGTTCCGGTTGTCATGATTTCTGGTCATGGCACTATTGAAACTGCAGTTGAAGCTATAAAAAAAGGAGCGTTTGATTTCATTGCCAAACCTCTTGATTTAAATCGCTTGATGATTACCATTCGAAATGCCATGGAAAAATCATCCCTGATTACAGAAACCAAAGTGTTAAAAAGAAAAATCAAAAAAGCTTTTGAAATGATTGGTGATTCAAAGCAAATTGAGGAAATTAAAGAAATGATTGAAAGGGTTGCACCCACTGAGGCTAGGGTTTTAATAACGGGTGATAATGGAACAGGAAAGGAACTTGTAGCTCGTTGGTTACATGAGAAAAGTAACAGAGCAAACGGACCTTTGGTTGAGGTGAACTGTGCAGCTATACCGTCTGAATTGATAGAAAGTGAACTTTTTGGACATGAAAAAGGAGCTTTTACTTCTGCCATTAACCAACGCAAAGGTAAATTCGAACAAGCCGAAGGAGGTACATTATTTCTGGATGAAATTGGAGATATGAGTCTTTCTGCACAAGCAAAAGTGCTAAGGGCTTTACAAGAAAGTAAAATTACCAGGGTAGGGGGAGATAAGGAGATAAAAGTTAATGTAAGGGTTGTGGCTGCAACAAATAAGAACCTGAAAAATGAAATAAGCAACAATAATTTCCGAGAAGACCTTTACCACCGTTTAAGTGTGATATTAATTCATGTTCCATCTTTAAATGATAGAATGCAAGATATTCCCCTGCTTACAGAGCATTTCCTTTGCGAAATCTGCCAGGAATATGGAATGCCAAAAAAATCAATTTCAAAGGAAGCTTTAAAAGAACTTCAACAAATTAATTGGACAGGAAACATCAGGGAACTTCGCAATGTAATTGAAAGACTTATTATTCTTTGTGATAAATCAATTACAGAAAAAGATGTGCTTGCCTATGCCGGAAAAAAATAATTGTATTGTTTTTTTTGTACCCTTTTTCAAAAAAAGTATCCCTCTTTTGGTTCTGTAGCAATCGCTTTTGAATTTTTATTATAGGTATCCTGCACTTGTTTCTAAAGCCCGCCCCGCTTCCTCCTAAACAGTCGTTTTGTTAATTCCTTTAAATTCATTATTTTCAATAAAGATTTTTATCTACTACCTAATTTGGAATTGATAAACTAATTTTTATCCAGTGGAAAATAAATTAGGCTTATATAAATTTAACCAGACCCTTTTGTTGGGGTTTTTGTTGCTTGGAGGATTGTATCTTGGAAAAACTTTTTTAATCCCTGTTTTTATTGCAGCTTTAATAGCCATGCTGTTGTTGCCTATTTGCTCAAAACTTGAAAAATTGGGATTTAACAGGATTTTTGCAATTATTTCATGCATTTTAATTTTTCTAACTATTTTAATAGGAATTATTTATTTATTCACCTATCAAATAATCGGACTCTCCAAAAATTTACCATTTTTTGCAAACAGAATTCAAGAAGTTTTATTAAAGTTAAAAGATTTTATTGCAGAAAACACAAGGCTTTCACACAATGATATAAGTTCTTATATCGAATCCAGTATAAGGCAGATTGTTGATTCCTTAGGTTCCTATATACAAAGTGTACTTACTATAACAACAGGGGTAATTGTTAATTTTTTTCTTGTGTTAATATATATTGCATTTTTCCTTGCCTATCGTGAAAGAATAGAAAACTTCATTTTAAAAATTGCTCCTGAAAATGAAAAGGAAAAAACAGATAAAATCATCAAAAGTTGCACAAGCATGTCCATTTCCTACCTTTCAGGAATTCTAACAGTTTCGTTTATTCTTTCAGTTAGTAATGCAATTGCGCTTACAATATTTAGAATAGAATATGCCTTGTTTTTTGCTGTACTTGCTGGAATTCTTAACATCATTCCATTTGTCGGAACATTTTTAGGAAGTATTTTGCCTGTTGCCCTAGCATTACTTACTAAGGATAGTATTTGGGTTGCTGTTTTTGTTGTAATATATTTTACAGTAATTCAATATATTGAATCCTATTTCCTTACTCCATTTATTGTTGGAGGAAAAGTAAGGGTTAACCCCCTAACTGAAATTCTAGCCCTTGTGCTAGGAGGAGTTATTTGGGGTGTTGCTGGTATGGTTTTATTTATCCCTTTAACAGGATTAGTTAAAGTTTTATTTGACCATATTGAAAAATTTGAGCCTTTTGCTTATGTTATTGGTAGGGAAGATGTTCCCAAAACAAGCAAAACTGGAAAAAAGATAAAATACTGGTTTAAGAAATAAGTTTTTTTAGTGTTTTTTTTATCTTTTCAAATCAGCTTGCTTCAAATTAGTACTTAAAATGCTCGTTTTTAATACTTCTAGGTACGGTTTTTGGTTATCAAAACATATTAATTGGAGGTGAGTTTTGAGATTACAAATTTTTATTCAGCCAATATTCTTTTCTGTTATTTTTATCTTAATAAGCTGTTCGAACGATAATAGCAATAATCAAGAAGAAAAAAAATGGATATTGAAAAGAGAGCAAAATGAGTTATTAGCTAAGGAAAAAAACAGTCTAATTGCCCATTACCTGCAGCTGGAAATAGATTCTTTGGAATCCAAATTCTCAACTCAATTTAATGATGAGCTTAATCATAAAGCCTTTGAATTTTATCGCAAAAGAAATTATGATCCTATTTGGAGATTAAATGAATCTTCTTCTATTCTTCCTGAACAATACCTGAGCTTACTAGATTCAGTCCACCTGGAAGGTTTAAATGCCAATGATTACAATAAAGAAATACTCGAACAATACAGAAAAAATGTTGGGGATTTCATTGATAAGAATAATAAGACAAAAGATATTCATGCAAAAGCTATAGCCAAGACCGATTTAAATTTTACAATTTCATTCCTGAAAATTCTCAATCACCTTAAGAATGGAAAAATAGATCAAGGTGAACTTGGTTTGCAATGGGATTTAAATAATGAAAATGAGATAAATGCCGAGCAACTTTTAATCCAGGTGATTCAAAAGAATGATATAAATGCAGCAATAGCAAAAGTTTATCCCAAAATAAAACAATATAATCAATTAAGGGAATTGCTTAAATTCTATTACTCGCTTTCAAACAATACAAATTGGAGAAAATTACAACCTGGAATTACTTTAAGCCTTGACAGCGTTTCTGCTGATGTTATAATTTTAAGACAAAACTTATTACAGACAAAGGATTTACAAGAGAATAAAAATAATGTACAGCAAAGTACTTTATTTGATGCTGAATTAAAAAAGGCTGTTGTCTCTTATCAAGTAAGGCATGGTTTGGAACCCTCTGGTATTGTTGATGAGGAATTTATTGAAATAATGAATACTCCTCTCAGTAATTGGATTGCATTAATTGAATTAGGACTTGAAAAAACAAGATGGCTTCCTGATTCTCTTGGTGATAAACATATTTTTATAAATATTCCTGATTTCAGCCTGCAAATGATTGATAAGGAAAATGTAATTAGGGAAATGAAGGTAATTACCGGAAAAACAATGCGCTCAACTCCTGTGTTTAGTGGCAAAATTAAGTATGTTGTGTTTTCTCCCTATTGGAATGTGCCTAAAAGCATTGCTGTAAATGATCTTTTGCCAAAAATTAAAAACAATCCAGGGTTTTTACGCAAAAATCATTATGAATTATTTGAAAACTGGGATCCAAATTCAACTAGAATTAACCCCCGGAAAATTGATTGGGACACTATTGAAGAAAATAATTTTTCTTTTCGTTTAAGGCAAAAACCCGGCCCATGGAATTCCATGGGCAGAGTCAAATTCATGTTTCCTAATAATTTCAGCATTTACATGCATGATACCCCGGAAAAGCACTTATTTATAAAAGAGCGCCGCGATTTCAGTAGTGGCTGTATAAGAATTCAGGAGCCTGAAAAAATGGCTGAATTTTTATTGCCAGAAATGACTGAAGAAGAAATTACTGGTAAAATGAATAAAAAGTCAGAGGAATACATAAATCTCAAAACCCCAACATCTGTTTATATTACCTACAATACTGTTGGGGTGAATGATAAGGGGCAGGCAGTTTTTTTTCAGGATGTTTATAAAATGGATGAAAAATTGATAGAAATGTATCATAAAACGCCATTAAAATAAGTGCTGTTTTTTTATTAATTTAGATAGAATAAATTATTTATTCATTTTTTATTAATAAAAAGTATGGAAAACCTAAAAAATTTAAAAGTTGCAGTTCTTGTAGCCGATGGCTTTGAATTATCTGAATTTGTTGAACCAGTAAAGGCTTTAGAGCAGGAAGGAGCAACAGTACACGTTGTTTCTACTCAAAAAGATACTGTGCGTTCATGGGATAATGGAAATTGGGGAAAAGAATTTGCAGTTGATGTTGAATTAGAAAATGCAAACCCCAATGATTTTGATGCATTATTATTACCGGGTGGTGTGATAAATCCAGATAAATTAAGGAGATCTGAAAAAGCAGTTGATTTTGTAAAAACATTTATGAAAGAAGGAAAGCCTTTAGCAGCCATTTGCCATGGTCCTTGGACATTGATAGAAACGGGGATGGTGAAAGGAAGGAAATTAACCTCCTTTTATTCTATAAAAACAGATCTGATCAATGCTGGAGCAGATTGGCAGGATAAAGAAGTTGTTGTAGATCAAAACCTGGTTACAAGTAGGAACCCAGGAGATATACCTGCATTTATATCTAAAATGACTGAGAAATTCAAAGAAGGGGTACATGAACCACATTCAAAATAATAGTTTATAGGATTTAAAAAAGCCGCAAATATTAAATTTTGCGGCTTTTTTAATATTAAATGTATAAATCAAAGTGGCTGAGTTAACTAACCCTCATTGTTGAAATAAAGCTTTACTGCATTTAAATCCTTTACTTTTTCAGAATTGGATTAAAAAATCAGTTTTTTATTTACCTAAATTCTATTTCAATTTATTTTTTGATGTATTTCCAGTTCCTTGTTTTTCCCTCACTTAACCATTCTACAGTGGTTTCCAGACGTTTATTCATGGTAGCATCGGTTTTTGCTTCCATAATCCATTCAACATAGTCTTTTTTATTGCTGTAACTAAAGTCATTGAAGTATTGAAGTGCTTTTTTGTTTTTTGAAATGGCATCCAGAACAGATTTAGGAACAACTAATTCTTTTTTGGGTTTATTTGTGGGGGAGGGGAGTTTTACCCCATTATCGTTTAAAACGGCCGCTTGCGTAATATATTCAATCAAAATTTTTTCATCCGGTAGATCATTTATACTTGTAATTCTACCTAAATGTCCCATTGCGGTTTTTCCTATTTCTTCGAGTATTTTATTGTTGTCTTGCATTATGGCCCCTTTCCAAAACCCAAATACACAATGTTTTTTAAAAGAGGCCATATGGCATAGGTTTCCTTTATATTCAAAATGTGGAAACCCCCATTTAATGGTTTCTTCAACCTGTGGACAGGCTTGATGAACAAGTTCCCTTAAGTGGTTTAATATGGGTTTTGCAAATTCTTCAGACTTTATAATATAGGCATCAACCCTTTTGTCCCTGGTTTTCATGTCCTTAAATAAAATTAAACAAATTATTCAATTTAAAATAATGCCTTAATTTCTCTTTTTATGAAATCAAGAGCAAAATCACTAGGAGTTTGTTCAAGTTGACCGGAAAGTTCAAGAATCACTCTGCCAAGCTCAGTTCCTGAAGCATCGTCACTTATTTTAGTGGAAGCAATGTTAATTAATTTAATGGTTTCTTCCTTTGCTGATTTAATTGCTTTCCAGGCGGAGGATGACATATAAATCTGTTGGGCTACATTATGTTCATATTCCGAACGAATTGTTTTAAGCAATTCAGATTGCATTGTGCGCGCACTCATTCCTGTTTTATGGCTACGGATAATAAGGCTGCTTGGAGCAATTCTTTCCAGGAATATTGCAATTCTTTCGTAAGCTTGCAACCTTATTGGAGTAACTGATTTTTGGTTTTCTCCTTTTATTTCCATCCAATGCCTTTTTTGCTCATTATCTATAAATCTTTTAATAATATAAAAAGCCGTTAGAAAAACAACTAAAGAAGGCAGTACCGCAATTAGTACATCAAATAATCTATCCATAAGTCCACAAGAATTATAATTGCAAATATCGGATTTTTTATCTTTTACCCATACTGTTGTATAATTAAAACGAATAATTTACTTGCTAACCACAATTTTAGTAGATTTGCCAATAAAATTTCAATACCTGTAATGAATAAATTATCTGATAGAATAAACGCGCTTTCTGAGTCGGAAACAATTGCAATGGCAAGGCGTAGCAGAGAATTAATTGCCAAAGGCATAGATGTTATTAACCTGAGTTTAGGTGAACCTGATTTTTCAACTCCTGATGTCATTAAGCAAGCTGCTAAAAAAGCAATAGATGAAAACTTTAGTTATTACACTCATGTTTCAGGGTATTTGGAATTAAGACAAGCAATTGTCAAAAAATTTAAAAGAGATAACAACCTGAATTTTTCAGCAGAACAAATTGTTGTGTCAACCGGAGCAAAACAGTCAATAGCAAACGCTGTGTTGGCTTTAATTAATCCCGGAGACGAGGTTATTGTTCCTGCTCCTTACTGGGTAAGTTATATTGAAATAATCAAACTCGCAGGAGGAGTAGCAGTTATTATTCCAACAAGCCTTGAAGATGATTTTAAATTAAACCCTGAGCAGTTAAAAAAAGCCATCACTCCTAAAACACGATTATTCATTTATAGCACCCCCTGTAATCCAACAGGAAGTGTATATACTAAACAAGAATTACAAGAACTTGGAAATGTTCTTGCTACCAAAGAGGATCTTTATATTATTTCTGACGAAATATATGAACACATTAACTTTAGTGGGAAACATGAAAGCATGGCGCAGTTTGCAAATGTATCGGATAAGGTTATTACTATCAACGGACTATCAAAGGGTTTTGCTATGACTGGTTGGAGAGTAGGATTTATGGCCGCTCCATTGTGGATTGCCAAGGCCTGTGATAAAATGCAGGGCCAATTTACATCAGCCACCTGTTCCATTGCCCAAAAAGCTGCTCAGGCTGCAGTGGAAATGGATCCTTCTACAACTTGGGAAATGAGAGATGCCTTTAAAAGAAGAAGAGATTTATTATTGGAATTATTAAAGCAAATTCCAGGTATGAAAGTTAATATTCCTAAAGGTGCATTTTATGTGTTTCCGGAAGTAACTTATTATTTTGGTAAAAAAGTGGATGAAACTATAATAAATAATGCTTCTGAATTATGTATGTACCTTTTAGAAAAAGCAAATGTTGCTGTTGTCCCGGGTGATGCTTTTGGAGCACCTGATTATATCCGAATTGCATACGCTACATCAGAAATAAAACTTGAGCAGGCTGTTTCCAGAATCAAGACAGCACTTGAAAAATTAACATAGATTTTTTTATATAGCTGCATTTTTGAACAAAGAAACTTTAAAAAATATTTTCCAGGAATTTAATAATCTTAAAGTCCTTATCATTGGTGATGTAATGATTGATGCTTATTTATGGGGCGATGTCAATAGGATTTCACCTGAGGCTCCAGTGCCAATTGTTGTTGTTAATAAACGTGAAAACAGGCTTGGAGGAGCAGCTAATGTTGCCCTTAATATTCAGGCAATGGGAGCAAAGCCTATTTTATGTTCTATTATTGGAGAGGATGAAAAAAGTAAACTTTTTCTTGAGTTGCTTGAAAAACAAAATATTACCAGCAAAGGAATTTTAAAAAATTCCGAAAGAGTTACCACTGTTAAAACCCGGATTATTGGAAATAATCACCAAATGTTAAGGGTAGATTCAGAAAATGAAAATGAAAATAGCCCAGCTGCAACTGCTGCTTTGTTTGAATTAATAAAATCACTTTTAAATGAGGAGAAAATTGATGTTATTATTTTCGAGGATTATGACAAAGGAGTTATTACAGCTGATTTAATAAAACAAATAGTTTCCTTAGCGCTGGAAAAAGGAATTCCTGTTGCTGCCGACCCCAAAAAACGTAATTTTATGGCCTATCATGGGGTTACTTTATTGAAGCCTAATATCAAGGAACTAAAAGAGGGCTTGAAAATTGATTTTAATCCTAATTTAAAAGATGAGTTGGTTTTAGCTGTGACTAAATTAAGGGAGCAACTTGATTTAAAATTTGCTTTGGTAACATTATCAGAAAAGGGAATACTGGCTGCTACAGATATGGAAAATACTGTTATTCCTGCACATGTGAGAAATATAGCAGATGTTTCAGGTGCAGGAGATACAGTAATAAGTGTGGCAGCTTTGTGCCTTGCGTTAAAACTACCAGCTTTAACGCTTGCCTCCCTTGCGAATTTGGCTGGCGGTCTTGTTTGCGAATATGTTGGAGTAGTTTCTGTAAATAAAGAACATTTATACCAAGAAGCTTTACAATTTGGTAATATCAATAGTTAACAATGTCATTACAAACATTTAGGGAAAGGGTTAATCTTTATATTTATGACAGTAAGGAGCGAAACCTTAGAATATTAAGGTATACAAGCTTTTTTGTTTCTGTATTTGTAATAAGTGTTCTTGTTTTTTATTATGGTTTTCCTCAAACCACTGAAAGACAGGAAATTCTTTTAGGAGTTATAAAAGTTAGTTTTGTATTTTATATCTTTAGCTACATAACCCGGTTTTTATACACTTTTGAGCCAAAGGAGTTTTTAAAACGAACATGGTTTGAAGGTTTATTAATGCTCTTGTTGGTTATTGACGGATTCAGTTATTTCTTTCTCAGAACCCCTTTGGTTATTAATTTTTTCAGAATACTTGGCTTTGAGGATATTACTCCCTTTTACGTATTGTTCATTCAACTATATGTACTTGTAATAGTGGCTCTTGATGTGGGTTCTGCCACTTCACGCATTTCCAAACTTAACCTCACCCCGCCAACCATATTTATATTATCTTTTGTGGCACTTATAATTTCTGGTTGCGGCTTGTTCATGCTTCCAGAAATGACCACCATTGAAGGCAGTATGCCTTTCTTTGAAGCCTTATTTACATCTGTTAGTGCTAGTTGTGTTACAGGTTTAATTGTGGTTGATACAGCCACTTATTTTACTTTTAAAGGTCACTTGATTATTTTGATTTTAATGCAACTTGGTGGATTGAGCATTATTTCATTTGCAACTTTTCTTGTTTCTTTTTCTGGAACAACAATGGGTATTAAACAGCAAACTATGATGCAAAGCTTTCTGAGTACTGATTCCTTATTCAGTACAAAGGGATTGCTAAACCAAATTATTTTAATGACCTTGAGTATTGAGTTTTTTGGTGCTTTGATGATTTATTTTTTATGGAATCCGGTTCTTACATTTCAAAACATTGGCGATAAAATATTCTTTTCGATTTTTCACTCTGTTTCTGCATTTAATAATGCCGGCTTTTCGCTTTTCACTTACGGACTATTTCAAAATTTTGTAGTGGATTCCTATATACTTCATATCGTATTAATTGTTTTGATATTCATGGGTGGGCTGGGTTATTCATCTATAAGAGATTTATTTAGTATCCATAGCCTAAGAAAAAGATTTGATCAACCTTGGAGAAAGCTTCAGTTAACAACTCAAATTGCCTTGTATTCAGCCATTACTCTTGTTTTGATTGGAACAATTGTGTTTTATATTTTGGAAAAAAACAATACCCTGGATGGGAAAAGGCTGGTGGAATCAGTTATTACCTCCTTGTTTCAATCAGTTACTGCAAGAACTGCAGGATTTAATACCGTTGATTTTTCCCTTGTAAGCGCACCAATGCTGATTTTTTTCATTATGCTAATGTTTATTGGAGGCTCCTCCGGTTCAACTGCAGGGGGTATTAAAACTTCTACATTTACCCTTTTAATTTTATCAGCATATTCAACTTTAAGAGGAAAAAGAAGTTTGGAATTATCAAATCATTCAATTTCTTATGAACTTCTAAACAGAGCTTTCCTTATTTTTCTTTTTGCTTCAGGGATAATTTTTTCGGGAGTGTTTATCTTGTCAATCTCAGATCCACATATTCCTATACTCAATCTTGTGTTTGAAGAAGTTTCAGCATTTGCCACTGTCGGACTTTCCACAGGAATTACCCCTACGCTCTCTGTCACCGGTAAAACCGTATTAATGGCTTCGATGTTCATAGGTAGGGTTGGAATTTTAACCCTCGCATTTTCTATGAGCAGAAAAGTAATCAGCCGTAATTATAAATATCCTTCAGCTCATATAATGGTGGGATAGAAGCAAGCATTAACACCTTGCACAAGTCCTACTGTTTTACAAAGCATTCAAATTCTTGTTGCAAAATCGTTTTCATTTACACTAAAATCATATTTATTTCTATCAAAGTTTTGAGTAACAAATCGAAAACTAGTATACTTTACAAGAATTCAACGCGTTTATGATAAACTTTTTACCTTTGCTTTTTTTTGTAAAATTTCTGTAAAATGACAGTAACTCCATATAAGGATAATAACCTCGGAAAAAAGCAGCAGGTAACTGCAATGTTCAATAATATCGCCCCTAAATATGATTTTTTAAATCATTTTTTATCCCTTGGCATAGATATTTTATGGAGAAAAAAAGCAATAAGATTGCTTAAAAAACATCAACCAGCACCAAGATATATTTTAGATATAGCAACTGGAACAGGTGATTTTGCCCTGGAAGCACTTGCTCTCAATCCTGAAAAAATTACCGGACTTGATGTTTCTGAAGGAATGTTGTTAGTTGGAAGAGAAAAAATAAAACGGAAAAACCTTCAGAATAAAATTGAGTTAATATTGGGTGATTCCGAAAATTTACCCTTTGATGAAAAAACGTATGATGCAATAACCGTAGGTTTTGGTGTTAGAAATTTTGAAAATCTAAACAAAGGCTTATACGAAATGTACCGGGTGTTAAGCAGTGGAGGGATGTTAGTGGTTTTGGAATTCTCCAAACCAGTCAAATTTCCTGTTAAGCAGATTTATAATTTATATTTTATGCAAGTACTTCCTCTAATTGGAAATTTAATTTCAAAGGATAATTGTGCCTATACATATTTGCCAGAATCTGTTAATGCTTTTCCTGATGGTAAGGAATTTTTAGACATATTAGAAAAAAACGGATTTAAAGAAACTAAGTGTATTCCTCTTTTCTTTGGCATTGCAAGCATTTATACCGGAAAAAAATAAATGTTGTATCTTAGATAAAGAATAAAAATAAAAATATTGAAACCGGAAACTATTTTATTTTTAATATTTAGCCTTTTAATAGGTAGCCAAAATACCTATGCCCAAAAGAAAAAGATTGAAAACCTTCCAAAGTTCGATCGGAAAAAGATGCATTTCGGTTTTTCAATCGGAATAAATTCATCCGATTTCGTTGTTGATCGAATGCCTGATTATCAGAATTACGATAGTCTTAGAGTAATTGAATCCCAAGCGAAGACAGGTTTTAACTTAGGAATCATTGCCGATTACCATTTAACACCAGTTCTTAACCTTCGTTTTATTCCTGCCTTATCCTTTGCTCAACGTAATCTTGAATATACTTTTGCAAGCCAAAACAATGGTTCCTATAACCGTGTTATCAAACCCGTTGAATCAACCTTTTTGGATTTCCCACTTTCCATTAAATACCGTTCAGCCAGGCTTAATAATTTTGCAGCTTATGTAGTTGGAGGGGCTAAATATAGTATAGATCTTGCCTCTCAAAAAGATGTTACGGGAGTATTTGGTGAAGAAATCGTTAAATTATCAAGACAAGATTATTCCTTTGAAGTTGGAGTTGGTTTTGATTTTTTTCTCGAATATTTTAAATTCTCACCTGAAATTAAATTATCCTTTGGTTTACCCAATTTAATTATCAGGGATGGTGGTATATATTCGGATCCGATCAAAAAACTCACTTCACGGATTGTCTTAATTTCTTTCCATTTTGAAGGATGATTTTTAATCAACAGTTCAATAATTATTAAAATTTTCTGTTTTTTTAATGAGGTATTGCAAGTACTTTACTTTAAATAATGGCATTCAGCTTTCAATTTGTAACTTGCGCGCCAATAGTTTAAAATAATGCAAAAAGAACTTAATTTAGTTGTATCCCCGGAAAATTCTACTGATACTAAATATTTAATAGGAGTTGTGGCAGAAATGCTTCAGGTAGAAGTTGTGGACGTTTCTTTTGTAAAAATTTTAAAAAGATCAATTGATGCACGTTCCAGAAATGTAAAAATTCAGCTAAGAGTATTGGCTTTTGTAAAAGAACCTGAACCACAGGAAACAATACCTGGAATAAAATATGAGGATGTAAGAAAAAAAACACCTGTAATTATTATTGGCGCTGGTCCTGCCGGTTTATTCGCTGCATTAAAATTAATTGAAAGAGGTTTTAAGCCGGTAATATTAGAAAGAGGAAAGAATGTAAGGGAGCGAAGACGGGATTTGGCAGCTTTAAATAAACAACATATTGTAAATCCAGATTCTAATTATTGTTTTGGTGAAGGTGGTGCAGGTACTTATTCTGACGGAAAATTATATACACGTTCAACAAAAAGAGGAGATGTACAGGATATTTTAAATACCCTTGTATTTCATGGTGCAAATGCTGATATATTGATTGATTCTCACCCTCACATTGGAACTAACAAGTTACCTTCAATAATTGTTTCAATTAGAGAATCCATAATTAATGCAGGTGGTGAAGTACATTTCAATACCAGGGTTACTGATTTTATCATTAATAAGGGAAATTTTGAAGGAGTAACTGACAATAACCAGAATGAATTCAGGGCAAAAGGATGTATTTTAGCAACTGGGCATTCAGCACGTGATATTTTCAGGCTTCTTTATGCAAAAGAAATCCTGATTGAAGCCAAGCCATTTGCAATGGGAGTTAGAATCGAGCATCCTCAACATATTATTGATTCTATCCAGTATCATTGCAATACAAGAAGTGAGTTTCTACCTCCTGCTTCCTATAATTTAGTTCAACAAGTAAAAGACAGGGGAGTTTATTCATTTTGCATGTGTCCTGGAGGAATTATTGCTCCCTGTGCTACTAGTGATGAGGAAGTTGTAACAAATGGATGGTCTCCCTCTAAACGGAATAACCCTTATGCTAATTCAGGAATTGTTGTTTCTGTTGAACCAGATGATTTAAGGGCTTTTTCATATGCCGGGGTCTTTGCAGGACTTCAATACCAACAAGAATATGAGAAAATGGCATTTACTGCAGGAGGAAAAACCCAAACAGCTCCTGCACAAAGGCTTGAGGATTTTGTAAAAAACAAATTATCTAAGGATTTACCAAGTTGTTCCTATCAACCCGGAATTATTTCTGCACCACTTCATCAGCTGCTTCCTGAACCCATAAGATATAGGTTACAAGAAGGGTTTAAAGCATTTGGCGCTAAAATGAAAGGTTATTATACTAATGAAGCTGTTATTGTTGGGGTTGAATCGCGGACATCCTCTCCCATACGCATTCCTCGTGATAAGCTAACATTGGAACATCCTCAAATAAAAGGATTATATCCTTGTGGTGAAGGGGCAGGGTATGCAGGTGGAATCGTTTCTGCTGCCATTGACGGGATAAAATGCGCAGAAGCAATTCAATGATTTGTATGGTTTTTAACTATTTGTATTTCTCACAAACTCTGAGCAAATTACAGCTGCAGCTGTTGAAACGTTTAAAGACTCAGCATTTCCATAGGAAGGTATTTTTATTTTGTGAGTAATAAATGGAAGGAGTTGGTTTGAAATTCCTTTTGATTCATTTCCCAAAAGTATTATTCCCCATTTCATTAATTTAACCTTATAAATATTTTCACCATTTAATAAAGCCCCATATACTGGCAAACTTAAATGCTTTGAAATATTTCCTTCCAATACAAATTCCAGATCCTGATAAAAAATATTAATACGGGAAACAGAACCCATTGTAGCTTGAATAACTTTTGGATTAAAAACATCTACAGAATTTTTTGAGCAAATAATGTTTTCAATTCCAAACCAATCCGCTATCCTTATAATTGTCCCTAAATTGCCCGGGTCTTTAACTTCATCCAACATTAAAGTGAGTTTTCCTGTTAATGTTTCTAACTGGAATATTGGTGAGGGCTTTGCAACCACCATCAAAACTTCATTTGCAGTTGAAAGCGAACTTATTCTTTCCAATTCCTTGTCAGATATTTCAAAAGTAGAATCCACTAAATCATTTCTTTGAGCTAAAAGATAATTATTCTGATCAAGCCACGTTTTTTTCGCGTAGATTGAATGAATTGTTAAGGGTGAATTTAAAATTTCAGAAACAATTTTAGTTCCTTCTGTAAGAAACAAATTAGATTCATCCCTGAATTTTTTTATTTTCAGAGAGTTAATTAGTTTGATTTGATTTTTTGACAGCATCAACTATATAGCTTGAAATTTGTAGATTTGCCAAAAATAATAAAAGGAATTGAACAGAAAATTTAAACCTGCTTGAATATTAAATTGAAATCTCAAAAGCTATTTTTTTTCCTTTTATCCCTAATAATTACTTTCAGTGCCTGTAATCCCACACGCAGAGTGCCGGAGAATCAATACCTGCTTGTTTCCAATACAATTAAAGTTGATAAGCAAGGAGTTGAACGCGAAAGCTTAAGACAGGTAATAAAGCAGAAACCCAATAGGAAAATTTTAGGCGTTTTTCGATTTCATCTAACCATGTTTAACTTCGTAGATCCTATAAAGGCTAAAAGGGAAAAAGATAAAAAAATTGAAAAACGAAAAGAAAAAAATAAAAAAAGGGATGCTAAGGGGAAATCCCTAAAAAGTATGGAATTTCAAACAGTCAGAGAATGGCTTATGAATATTGGTGAAGCTCCTGTTTTACTCGATAGCAATCAAACGCTCACTTCCAATAAACAACTTCATTTGTCCTTAGTTAAAAAAGGATATTTTAATAATACTGTTTCCGATTCTACTGTTTTTAAAAATAAGAAAGCACATGTTATATATAGTATTTTAACGGGAATACCTTACAAACTCGAAAAAATCACCTACACCATACCTGATCCTAAACTAGCTCAGTATGTGGTGGAGGATGCAAAAAAAGCTTCTTTGTTTAAATTAGGGGAGAATTATGATGAGGAAACAATTATTAAGGAAAGAGAAAGAATTGTTAAGGTACTTCAAAATCTCGGTTATTTTTATTTTGTAAAGGAGTTTATTCATTTTAAAATAGATACAAGTCTTGGCAATAAAATGGTACATATTGATCTGGAAATAAAAAACAGGGAAGTTAAATTGCCGGAAAATGATTCCATTGTTGAAGCAAAGCATAAGCAGTATTATATCAATGATATTTATGTTTACACTGCATTTAATCCTCGAAATCCAGATAAAGAACTCCCGGACACTCTGCTGGTTAATGATTTTCGGTTTGTGTATAAAAATGAACTTAAATACAAGCCAAATATAATTACACAAAGAATATTTATTAAACCAGGAGAGTATTATCAGCTCAAAAATTTAGAAGAAACCTACAAAAAAATGGCGGATTTGAAATCATTCAAATTCATAAATATTCAATTTAAAGACGAAGATAATGATCCGGATAATAAATTAATAAACTGCCACATTATGCTTTCTCCAGTGGTAAAACAATCTTTTAATTTTGAAACTGAAGGCACAAACAGGGGGGTTAATTTGGGTATAGCGGGAAATATTGTTTATACAAATAATAACCCATTTAAAGGAGCTGAAAATATTGAAATAAGGTTAAGGGGAGGCCTGGAGAGTCAGCAGACCAGTGCTCAAATGGAGGGAGTATTGGATGATATTGATCCAAATTTGGTGTTCTTTAATACAAAGGAATTTGGTCCGGAAATAACATTGAACATCCCTAAATTTCTTCTGCCAATAAGGCCAGAAAGGTTTTCCAAATATTTTACACCCAAAACTACAATTACCTCTTCCTATAACTACCAGGACAGGCCGGATTTGACAAGAAGAATAATTAACTTTTCATTTGGTTACAATTGGAAAGAATCACCAACAAAAACACATTTTGTTTTTCCTGCTGATATTAATATTGTAAATATAAATCCAAAACCAACTCTTGCCGATTTTTTTGAAACCCTAAATAATCCATTTATTGAAAGGAGTTTTACTCCCCATGCAACCATTGGTTCAAGATATACCTTTATTTATAACAATCAGATTCAAAAGCAAAGAGGGAAATTTATGTATTTCAGGGGATCGGTAGAGGGGGCTGGTAACCTTTTACGTTTAGGTTATAAATTAGCACAGGCTGATACAAATGAATTCGGAAGTTATGAAATTATTCCCGGCACTCCTTTTTCTCAATATGTTAAACTTGATGCTGATTTTAGATTTTATAAGATTTTGAACCCTAAAAGTAATTATGTTGCTCGAACCGCAATTGGAATTGGTAAGCCTTTGAGTAATTTAAATGTACTTCCTCTGGAAAAAAGTTATTTCGGTGGCGGTTCAAACAGCATTAGAGCATGGGCTGCGCGTTCTTTGGGTCCAGGATCTTATAATGATACAAGTAGTTTTAATACATTGAGAATTGGTGATATTAGCCTAGAAGCCAATTTAGAATACAGGTTTGATATATATAAATTTTTTGAAGGGGCATTTTTTGTTGATGCTGGCAATATCTGGTTATTTAATGAAGATCCAGACAGGCCAGGAGGAAATTTTGAATTCAATAGATTTTTGGATCAAATTGCAATTGGTACAGGGATGGGATTAAGGCTTGATTTTTCGTTTTTTGTTTTTCGTCTTGATCTTGGGATTAAGGTAAGAGATCCAATGATTATTGGACAGGATAAATGGGTAATTACCCATATTCTTGATAAACAATGGAAGCAGGATAATTTATCCTTTAACCAGGGTAGGCGATATTTTACAAATTTAAACTTTGGAATAGGATACCCTTTTTAATTTCCCTTTTTTGCCTTATTAAAACATAGCAAAAAATCATTGTAATTATTGCTACTTTAAATATTATTTATTTTTTAGCTTTGCACTTCTAAAATTTTAAGCAGATGGATAAAAATAGAATAGTAGAATTATTGGGAACTGATGCAGATAGTCTGCTGAACCATTCGTGTAGAACAATTTCAAAAGATTTAATAGCAACTCCCGGAGCCGATTTTATTGACAGAGCCTTTAGAGATACTAACAGGAGCCCACAGGTTTTACGTAATCTCCAGGCAATATACAATCATGGAAGACTAGCGGGAACAGGATATGTTAGCATTTTGCCTGTTGATCAGGGTATTGAGCATTCTGCAGGATCTGCATTTGCTCCAAATCCAATATATTTCGATCCGGAAAACATTATTAAACTGGCTATAGAGGGAGGTTGTAATGCAGTTGCTTCAACCTTTGGTGTATTGGCAAATAATTCAAGAAAATATGCGCACAAAATCCCTTTTATTGTAAAAATAAATCACAATGAATTGCTTTCCTACCCCAATAAATATGACCAAATAATGTTTGGAAGTGTGGATGAGGCTTGGAATCTGGGAGCAGCTGCCGTGGGAGCAACAATTTATTTTGGATCTGAGGAATCTTCCCGTCAAATAGTTGAAGTGGCTCAAGCCTTTGAAAGAGCCCATGAATTGGGAATGGCTACCATATTATGGTGTTACCTAAGAAACAACGGATTTAAAAAAGATGGCGTTGATTATCATGGCGCTACTGATATCACTGCTCAGGCTAATCATTTAGGTGTTACCATTCAAGCAGATATAATTAAACAAAAATTACCGGTAAATAATGGTGGATACAATGCTATTAATTTCGGGAAAACACATAAAAAAATATACGATGAACTTACAACTGACCATCCTATAGATCTTTGCCGTTACCAGGTTGCAAACTGTTACATGGGAAAAATTGGTTTAATAAATTCCGGTGGAGAATCAAAAGGAAGTTCAGATCTTTCTGAGGCAGTAACAACTGCAGTGATAAATAAAAGAGCGGGTGGTCAAGGATTAATATCAGGGCGTAAAGCATTTCAGAAGCCTATAAAGGATGGAATAGAGCTTTTAAATGCAGTGCAGGACGTTTATTTGGATAAACAAATTGATTTGGCTTAATTAACTAGAATAAAAACCGAATAAAAAATGGGATGGTTTAAAAGAATAAAAGAAGGAATTACTACAACCGAAAAGAAAGAAACTCCGGAAGGATTGTGGTATAAATGTCCGGAATGCAAACAAATTTCTCCTACAAAGGAACATGCTGAGAATCTTTTCGTTTGTTTTAATTGTTCATACCACGAAAGAATTTCTTCAAAAGATTATTTTAATATTCTCTTTGATAACAACGTATTCACAGAAATTAATGCAGACCTGGTTTCTGCCGATCCACTTAAATTTGAGGATACCAAAAAATATACCGATAGAATTGACAGTACAATAAAAAAAACTGGTCTAAAAGACGCTATTCGAACAGGTCATGGAAAAATAAACGGATACAATGCAATGATTGCCTGTATGGATTTTGGTTTTATTGGTGGATCAATGGGTTCGGTAATGGGCGAAAAAATTTCACGGGCAATTGATTACTGCATTAAAAACAATACTGCATTAATTATTATTTCCAAATCGGGTGGGGCTAGAATGATGGAGGCTGCCTTCTCTCTTATGCAAATGGCAAAAACTTCAGCCAAATTAACTTTACTTGCTGATGCGCAAATACCTTATATCTCATTGCTTACAGATCCAACAACTGGTGGAATTACAGCATCCTTTGCTATGTTAGGGGATGTTAATATAGCTGAGCCTGGTGCATTAATAGGTTTTGCAGGTCCAAGGGTTGTAAAAGAAACAATTGGAAAGGATCTTCCAAAAGATTTTCAAACCTCTGAATTCGTTCTTGAACATGGTTTTCTTGATCTTATAGTTCATCGAAAGGAATTAAAAAATAAAATTTCAACTCTTATTAAAATGTTTGAAAATTAATTACGTTTTATCAAAAGTTTTAATATCTTTGCACCCTTAATTATTGAAAAAAGCAGAAACTATATGTATTTAACAACAGAAATTAAACAGGATATTTTTAAAAAACACGGAAAATCTGCTAAAGATACCGGAACTTCTGAAGGACAAATTGCTCTTTTTACACACAGAATCAATCATCTTACAAATCATCTTAAAGAAAACAAGAAAGATTTTAATACTGAAAGATCCCTTGTACTACTTGTAGGAAAAAGAAAAGCACTTTTGAATTACCTTAAAAACAATCAGATTGAAAGATACAGAGCTATTTTGAAAGAGCTTAACCTGAGAAAATAAGTTAATGTTTCACAAAATAAATAAATAATAATGCAAAAAAGGCAATTGAAAAATTGCCTTTTTTGCATTATTATACTTATAAAAGAAGAATAAAAAAAGAGGATATAAACAAAAAGAGAGAAAAATGACAAACACAACAAACACAGGAATTACACAAACAATTACATTAGGTAATGGCAGTATTATAACAATAGAGACAGGTAGATTAGCTAAATTGGCTGATGGTGCTGTAGTTGTTAAATGTGGAGATACAATGGTGCTGGCAACAGTGGTTTCAAGTAAAGAAGCAAAAGAAGGAGTAGATTTTCTACCCTTAACTGTTGATTATAAAGAAAAATATTCTGCAGTTGGTAAATTTCCGGGTGGATTTTTCAAAAGAGAAGCAAGACCTTCTGATTATGAGATTTTAATTGATAGGATTATTGATCGTGCTCTTAGGCCATTATTTCCAGATGATTACCATGCTGAAACGCAAGTGGCAATTATGTTGATTTCTGCTGAAAAAAATGTTGCACCTGATGCTTTGGTTTGCCTTGCTGCATCAGCAGCAATAGCTGTTTCTGATATCCCCTTTAATGGCCCGGTTTCAGAAGTTAGAATTGGAAGAATTAACGGCCAGTTTGTAATAAATCCCACAATTTCTGATTTAGAAATTTCTGATATTGATTTAATGGTTGCAGGAACTTTATCTGATATCATGATGGTAGAGGGTGAAATGAAAGAAGTTTCTGAAGATGATATGATTGAAGCAATTAAACTTGCTCATGAACAAATAAAAATACAATGCAATGCTCAAACTGAATTGGGGGCTAAGGTTGAAAAATCATTGATTAAAAGGACTTATAGTCATGAAACTGATGATTTTCAAATTAGAGATACTTTAAAAGCTGCTGTTTATCAGAAATTATATGATGTAGCCAAAAAAGGAAACCCTGTTAAGGCTGAAAGAAAAGCTGCATTTGAGGCAGTAAAAGATGAATACATTGCTACCCTATCAGAAGAAGAAGCCAAAGAAAAAGGCCAGTTTATAAAAAAGTATTTTTATAAAATTGAAAAAGAAGCAGTAAGAAGGTCTATGTTAGATGAGCAAATTCGTCTTGACGGTAGAAAAATGGATCAAATCAGGCCAATCTGGAGTGAAGTTGATTATTTGCCTTCTGTTCATGGTTCTTCTATTTTTACCCGAGGTGAAACCCAGTCATTAACTACTGTAACTCTGGGAACCAAACTTGATGAGCAGATTATTGATGGTGCCATTTTCAAAGGAACAGAAAAATTTATTTTGCATTATAACTTTCCATCTTTTTCAACCGGAGAGGCAAGACCAAATAGAGGAACAAGCCGCAGAGAAGTAGGGCATGGTAATTTAGCTTTAAGGGCATTAAAAAACATGATTCCTAAAGGGGAAGAAAATCCTTATACTATCAGGATAGTTTCTGATATTTTAGAATCCAATGGTTCTTCATCTATGGCCACTGTTTGTGCTGGAACTCTTGCTTTGCTTGATGCAGGTATTAAAATGAAAAAATCAGTTTCAGGAATTGCAATGGGATTGGTTACGGATGAGGCAGGTAAATATGTTGTGTTATCGGATATTCTTGGGGATGAAGATCATTTAGGTGATATGGATTTTAAAGTTACAGGTACTGTAGATGGAATTACGGCTTGTCAAATGGACATTAAAGTAGACGGTTTGCGATATGAAGTACTTGCAGAAGCTCTTCAACAAGCCAAAGCAGGAAGACTCCACATTCTTAAAGAAATGGAGAAAACCTTATCTGTTCCAAGAGCTGTCTTTAAACCTTTTGTACCTAGAATTGTTCAATTGTCAATTCCAAAAGAATTCATTGGTGCTATAATCGGACCTGGTGGAAAAGTAATTCAGGAAATGCAAAAAATGACCAATACTGTTATTTCTATTGAGGAAAAGGGAGAGTTTGGCATTGTTCAAATTTCTTCTGAAAATGTTGAGGGAATTGAAGCTGCAGTAGCTAAGGTTAAAGCAATTACAACAGTTCCTGAAGTTGGAGAGGTTTATACAGGAAAAGTTAAATCAATAATGCCTTTTGGTGCCTTTGTTGAAATTCTTCCAGGAAAGGATGGTTTACTGCATATTTCCGAAATAGATTGGTCCAGATTGGAAACAGTTGAAAGTGTGCTGAAAGAAGGAGATGTTATTCAAGTTAAATTAATTGAAATTGATAAGAAAACTGGCAAAATGAAACTTTCAAGGAAAGTTTTACTTCCAAAACCAGAAAAGCAGGAACAATCAAATCAATAATAGAAGTATAAAATAAAAAAGCCCGGTTTATCCGGGCTTTTTTATTTTAGCGATGTTTGTTAATCAATTTTTTTTAAATCAAAAATACTTACAGTCTTTTTACCTTTAGATTCCTGGTTGTTTATCTAAGGCTTTTATTTGTAATTTATATTTAGGGGGAAACAATATAGATTTTAAAATCCAATCTGAATTTAGCATACGGCAAAGCTTGTATAAACTAATAACAGGACTTAGAAGGGACATCTTACCAAAATTAAGCAGTTGATTTACTTTTTCAGGAACTATCAATATTTGGGTTTCAATTAACAATTTATATCTTATTATACCAAGATGTTTTTGATATTGTGTATATAAATCCAGAGTGAAATTACTTTTTTCCAGGTTCTGAATTAAGTGTTCTTTGCGCATGGGTATAAATTGCAAATAATTTTTTGGTAGACCTTTTAATCCCATTCGAATTCCCATCCGGTAAAAAACATCAAAAGCTTCCTGTTTTTCATCAACTGTAAGTTTTTGTTCAAGGAGTTCATAAGAACGAATGGAGTAATCAATAAGCATAAAAAGAACATCACGATAGGCCCACTCTGGTATTGTTGCGCCACGATTTGATTCCACTGCTGAATGAATGGCTGAAATTTTGTCAATGGATTCATGCGCGGTTTTTAAATCAGAAAACACAATAACCCGGGCATAACTTACAGTGGAAAATAATCTCCCTAAAGGGTCAGCGGGAAGTCGTCCTGTAAAATACAACCAGTCTACAGCCTTATTTAAGGCAAATTCAGCAGAAGCCCCTGCAAAAATCAACAAGATAGTATCGGCTTTACCCCATATTTTTCTTACTATTGATCCTTTATCCACAAAATATTCCATGGTTGGTAAACGAGCAAACTTATCTTGTAATTGTAGTCTGAAAAAATCTATTGTTTAAAAATACATTTGATTAATTAGACCATTGTATAAGATACTATTAAACAAAAGTTTAACAACCAAGGATTAAACAGTAGGATTTAACTCTTTACAATCAGAAAGGAAAATTGAATTAGCCGTATACTGATTACATAGAAATTAAAGTCAGATACATTAATTTTTTGCAATAACCAGGTCAGCTAAATTAATAACCTGGTTATTGGTGGTGATTTCCACATCCATAACCACAGTAACGGTACCTGAGGGTGAGGAATTTGAAGGGGCTTTTGAGTAAGAAAAAACCTTGTATTTTCCTTTTCTTAATCCCTTAAATTCATAATTGCCATCATAACTGGTCCTAATTCTTTTGCTAAAGGATGGTTCATTACCGAACTTCAAATACACCTCTTCGTCTGAACCGTTATATTGACTAAGTATTTGAGAAAAATTAAAATTGTATTTTTTAACTAATACTTTCCCCTTTATGGATGAACTTCCATCTTTGTCTGCTGCTCTAAATACTGTTAAATCAATTTCAATTTGTTGTTTCGAATCAGTGATTTCAAAAGATTTAATTACCGGAACCATTGGCGAGGAAGATTCACTTACAGTATCAAGGGAATAGGCGAAAATTTGATATTTTCCCTGCCTTAAAAAGGGAAACTGAAACGAGCCATCATGGCTGGTCCTTACATCCTTATCATATGCATTTTCTTTTTCGCCATATACCAAATAAATCCTTTCATCAGGCTCACCATCCTCTGCAGTTAGAACAACATCTGGAGAATGGTAATTCCCGGAAAACAATTTTCCTTTAACATTTGCTCTTCCACCTGGCCCGGGATCTTTTGAGCAAGAATTTATCATTATAAAAACAAGAAGGCCAAATAGTAAAAAAATATAATTTTTTTTCATGAGCTTTGAATTATTTGATTTTTTTATTCTTATTATTTTAGCATTCATAATTTTGAATTTGTTCCTACTCATTTCTTCTTTCTCACTTTCCCAAATCCTATATTTTGCATTGATTTTTTCACATTGTTTTTAGGAACCAAAAAATTAATTACAAAATCCTTTAGCCTCTATTTTTATATTTTTTTATAAAAACCAAATAAGCATTTCATGTTTTTGGCTTTTATAAAATCAAGCAAAAAGCACTAAAAAGTTTAATTTTTATCGGTAACTTTCATTAACTCTCCCAAAGGGTTGTATAGAAGTTCAGTAATATTCCTTGCTTTTACAACCCTTATGAAATAAAGGATTTTATAATCGGGTGTTTCAATTTGTTTAATATCATCAATCATCCAGGAACGAAATTCTGATTTGTTATGGGATTCTAGAATTGTAGATGGTAGTTCTTTTTTATTAATGTTCATAGATGTTTTTTTCCATGTGCCATCAGTGGTATATTTTGCTTCAAGTTTTTTGCTTTCAAAATTAAAATCAACTTCATAATCACCGTTTTTTGTTTTCCAGGATCGATTTTTTGCATCAGGATACTTAGTTGAAAAATTATCCTTAATTAACTTAGGAACGGCAGATTCCTGAACATCCTTTTTTTGTGCATAAACTGAACAAGAAATAAATAGAATTACCACTAATAGATGTATTTTTTTCATGACTTATTGAATTTTTTTAAAAGTTAAATTTTTTAATTCAAGGTATATTATTAATAGAATTCACTCCTAATACTTAAATCCCTGTTTTAAAATCTGTAAAAAACATACCACAGTTTATTAGCATATAAAATTCAACTTTTAGTACATTCCATACAAATGCTAATTTGAATATTGATATTAGACGTTGAATTTTTTCCTGTTTATGAGAAAAATATTACTCTACCACATAAATTGGTTTTTCTTTGACCCCCAAAATGGAGAAAAAAGTGTTGCCCTTTTTAATGTCATTCCAAATGGAGCCAAGCGCAATGAGGAATCTCTTTCTGAGCGCATTGTTTGTTGGAAGTACTATTTGCAAGAGATTCCTCCCTTTGGTTCGAATGACAGCTTGTGTTTTTTAGGAGTAGTCAAAGAAGTGGTCAGCAAAGCCGACCCCTTCTTTGACTACCTTGTCCATCCAATGTTGTTCATTCCGAGCGCATCGAGGAATCTAAAAAACTTTTACCAGACAGCAGTATTTTTTTTTACTAATCAAAAAAAAAAGGAACAAAACGCTTTTAGGCGAATTGTTCCTTTTAAAATTTGAACCTCTACTTTTGAAAAAACTAGATAGCTTTCAATTTAATTCAACTCATTATTTTATTAATATTTTTTGAGTTTCAACCTTTCCCTCTGATTCGATTGTAATAAAATATATTCCTGGAATTAAATCCTGAGTTTTTACTACCAATTTGTTTTTATCTACATAGGAAATATCCGTTTGAATGGATTTTCCTGTAATATCAAGTATTTTGACCAAACCTCCTGATATTTTTTCATCTAATTCAATGTTAATGAATTCCTCAGCAGGGTTTGGATAGCTTTTAATTAAAGTAGAATTTACCTCGTTTGCCTCCTCATCAATTTTAACAGTCATTCCAGGGTTAGGATAAACTGTTACTACTGCACCATTACTTGGAGCCCATATATTAATGTTTGAAGGTGAGGCAAAAATATTCGCGTCAGACACAGTACCAACGTTATCAGCGTTATCAATTTTAACATATCGTACTTCAATTTTTTCCTGATCAATAAATATCCAGGTAAAGTGATTGAATTTATCGCTGTTACGTGTCCAGCTTTTGGCTTTATCCACTGTTCTTAATGGTGCTCCCCAACATCCTTCTCCTATATAAGTAACTCCTTTTTCCTGATCTCTTACAAAACCCTGAACGTTTCCTGAAGCGCTTGAGGCCCTTATCGGATAAGTTGATTTTACACAATGTGCATCTGACTCAACTACTAATTTCACGCCATGCTGATAGAACAAAGGCTCCCAATTGGCAACAATATCGTTTCTATCCACTTTAGATGAAACATGAGGTCTCATTGGCCTGTGGTATTGAGCAATTTTCCATTGGGTATTTGTATTGGCCTCAAGATCGCTTTTTAACCATGAAGTCTGATTACCTGCTACTGATATCTCACTATTTAATGTATATACCCTTAATAAGGAACCACCAAGGCTTAAAGCATAATAAACTTCTGCACTTGGAACATCAAAAATATTTACCATATCTGGATTTTTATCATGATTTCCTCTTTCAGCGATTATTGGAATCATTCTACCATCTGCTCCAATAGTTAATTGCCAATCATCTAACCATTCTTTCCATTCTGAATCTGTACTTTGATCAGTCATGTCGCCACCAAACAACACAGCATGTGGGCGCAATTTTGCAACCATCTTATTTCCGTTCCTTCTGGGAACAGCATTGTTCCTAGAATCACCACCTGCAATTAACGAAAGTCTTTCTGTAGGTGAATCAGGTGCTGTTTTAAACCAGAGTCTTTTGCTGGTTCCTTCACTGTCACGAATTACAAAATAATATGAAGTATTTGGCATTAATCCGGTTAAGCGTACAAAATTGTGGTTTAAGCCTTTATCTGTAACAGTACGGTTGGGAGTTTGTGAACTTGTATACAACTGGTAATTTGTCCCCTGATCTGTGGTGCCATAATGTACCGTTGGGGAACTGCCGCTTACTTGTGCCCAGCCAATTACCATTGTGGTTGAGGGATTATCACGCCAGGATATTCTGTATTTATTTGTAACTGCTAATATTCTTTCAGGACAAAACATACAAAATGTAAGTATTGCAGTAAACAAGTAAATCAGTTTTTTGCTTTTTTGTAGATTTTTCATTTGTTTCGGATTTAGTTTAAATAAAAAATTGATTTTTGACTTTTTTGAAAATTTCAATTGATTTAAAATAAAAATATAAAACTGGTCTCTTCATTGGATTTCGGATTTAGTTTAAATTAAAAAATTGACTTCTGATTTTTTTGAAAATTCTAAAGATTTTTGTTGAAAAAAATAATGCTGTTCCCTGGTATATTGAATCTTTTTTTTTGATTATAAATTCACTTATTTCTTCTGTAGTGCTTGTAAATAATGCGTTTCGTGGATTATTAGAACTAGAAAATTGTCAAATTATTTTATTGTAGTTGTTTGAAAAAATGAATTATTCTTTAAATAAATTATTTTCTGATACACATTGAGTTTTTATTTTATTTTTTACTTGATTTTTTTCTCTGATGCCTTTGTAATTAACCGTTTCAGGCAATATGAATTTTGAAAAACAGTTTATTTGTTTATTAAAATAAAAACACAAATTGTTATTGAAAATGAATTCTAACATAGCCAATAGTAATCAATCATCCTCCTACCAATTTTTACTACTTGTGATTTTAAAAATTACCTGCTTTGGTGTTTTTATTGGAAGAGCCTGGGAACATTTAAGATGGGACCCTCCCTTTAGATCATTTTTGTGGGATCAGAGTTTATTAGAGCCTTTTATTTTAAAAATCACAGGTTTAAGCTGGATGGAATATGCTACAAGTGATAAGGTTGATAGTTTAATTCAAAATACTGTCTTTTCAATTGGATTGTTTTATGTTTTATGTGCTATTGCTGCTTTAGTAATCTCCAAAAAACACCTTTTAATTTATAGGCTATGTAAATATATTTTAATCCTGGGATCATTAAGCTTAATATTCCTTGCTTTTCTCTATTATAAGGAACGGTTTATGGAAGTTGGGCAGTTTTTTGAATACACTTCTCAATTTAGCTCCCCATTGATTCTATTGCTTTTGCTTTCTGGTTTTT
Organism: Bacteroidota bacterium; assembly: GCA_013696965.1. Classification (NCBI taxonomy): domain Bacteria; kingdom Pseudomonadati; phylum Bacteroidota; species Bacteroidota bacterium. The sequence continues at coordinate 268,586 of JACCXN010000057.1, forward strand.
CCAAAAAAGGGATGGTATTCTTTATTAAGGCAGCAATTGCATTAACCTTTATTTGCCATGGACTTTATGCCATTGGTTTTTACTCAATCCCTGGAGAATGGGTAGATATGCTTATTGTTTCTTTAAATGTTTCTGAGCAAAGTGCTTATTCCATACTCTATTTAGCGGGCACCTTAGATATTGTATTTAGTGTACTGATATTTATTCCAGGGCTAGTAAAACCATCCCTGGTTTATTTGCTTTTATGGGGTTTGGCAACAACTGCTTCACGAGTTTATGCCAACATTTACATTGATTCTTTCTGGTTAATAGTTGAAATTTATTTACATCAAGTTCTATACAGAGTGCCTCATTTTCTTTTGCCCCTTTCTTTATTGTTTATAATTAAAGACAGAAGTATTTTAAGTGAACTAATAAAATGCATTTCCATAGATAACAAACACTCCAAATCACATGAACCCGAGCCCCAGCCCCAGTCCTCGTAGGACTAATATCTGGGCTTTTGATAGGATAATTCCTTATTTCACATTATAAGTTTTAAATTAATAAAACACAAAATCGTCAATAATTATTCAATTAAAGCTTTAGGTTTTGTATTTGAATCAGAACAAATATCCAGTATTGCTTTGTAAATGAAGGAATATAATATCTTTGTAGCCGTTATATTACATAGATGGTCTTAAAGTAGGATATTTCCTGCTACATCCTAAATAAATTATATTTTGAATTTCAGTGATTTTAAATTCCACCCCTCACTTCTGGAAGGATTGGAATCAATGGGTTATACAAAGCCAACCCCCATACAAGAACAAACAATACCAATTATACAAGAGAACAACGATATTATTGCATGTGCTCAAACCGGTACAGGTAAAACTGCTGCTTATTTGCTTCCCATACTAGATAAATTATCTTCGAACAAGGCAGATACATTTAAGATTAATACAATAATTTTAGCGCCAACCAGGGAACTTGCATTGCAAATAGATCAACAATTAGAAGGGTTTTCATATTTTACTAACGTGAGTTCACTTCCTCTTTATGGTGGTGGTGATGGAGCCGGATTTGATCAGCAGAAAAAAGCATTAACCAAGGGTGCAGACGTTATAGTTGCCACGCCTGGTAAATTACTTTCTCATTTAAATCTTGGTTATGTGGATACTTCTGAACTAAAACACCTTATCTTAGATGAGGCAGACCGCATGCTGGATATGGGATTTTATGATGATATTATGAAAATCATTAATTTTCTTCCTAAAAAAAGACAGACATTGTTATTTTCAGCCACAATGCCTCCAAAAATTAATTCTTTGGCAATTAAAATTTTAATTGACCCAAAACAAGTAAATATTGCTATTTCAAAACCAGCTGCAGGCATCACTCAGCAGGCTTATATGGCTTTTAACAGTCAAAAAATTCATTTGATTCAGCATTTACTTAAGGAAACTGTTTTTACCAGTATCATTATATTCTCAGGAAGTAAAGCCCTTGTTAAGGAAATAGAAATTACCCTGAAAAAACTAAAACTAGCAGTAAAATCAATCCATTCAGATTTAGATCAAACCGAGAGGGAAAATGTATTAAGAGATTTTAAGAGTAGAAGGCTTCAGGTACTTGTTGCCACTGATATTCTCTCACGGGGAATTGATATAGAGGCTATTGATTTGGTTATAAACTATGATGTTCCAGGTTCTCCGGAAGATTATGTTCATAGAATTGGACGAACAGCCCGGGCATCAAATAAAGGGCTTGCAATTACTTTTATCAATGAAAAAGACCAGCAAAGATTTTATAGAATTGAGAAATTAATAGAAACAAAAATACCTAAACTAGCTTTACCTGAATTTCTGGGAGATGGTCCCAAATATGAACCTGAAAAAAGAGTTCACCATTTTAAGAAACCCATACGCAAGTAAAACTGGTTGTAATACCTATAAAACCTGAACTGAAAGATCTATGGCTGGTGTTAAAACTGTTGATTCTTTAGTAGTTTTAAGTTCCTCTTCTGTTTTCCCTGAATCTGATTTCAAAATTAAATAAAATCCAAGAGCAGCAATAGAGGCAATAATTCCTGTTAACCACCAAAGCCATTCATACCCTAAATGAACTATTGTTTTTGTTCCTAAAAATGGTGCAATTACAAATGCGCTGGCATAAGAAAGAGAATATAAACCCATATATGAACCCCGAGTTTTTTCACTCGAGCGTTTTATTGTATAAGTTACCATAAAAGGCATTGCTAATATTTCTGCAATACTCATTACAATCATAGAGGCATAAAGTATCCAATAGGAAGAAGAAAAATTCAACATTACCATTGCAACACCAATAAATAGAGTTCCCAATGCGATTAATTTCCCGTAACCAAAACGATTCCCAATTAGATAAACAATTATCATTTCAAACAAAAAAACAATAATTCCATTTATACCAATTAGTATTCCTATTGAACTTTCCTTCATTTTGTATACTTCCCTGTAATAAAGAGGAAGGGTAGAAAACAATTGAAATAACACAATTGCAAAAAGCATACAGCACAGGGCAAAAAGCAGAAATCTACCATCATGCCAGGCAGATTTTTTTAAATTCATCTTTTCAGATAGTGTAGCTGTTTTTTTTTGCTCCACAGGTTTATAGGTTTTTCTGTTTCTGAAAAAGAAGAAAAATAATAAGCCGGCAAAAATGCAGGTAATTCCATCGCCAAGAAAAAGCCACTGATATGAAATTGCTGCTAAAACTCCCCCAAGGGCCGGACCTATGGAAAAGCCTAAATTTATTGCCATGCGATTTAGTGAAAAGGCCCTTGTAAGGTTTTCAGGCCGGGCATAAAGTGCAATGGAAGAAGCATTTGCAGGCCGTAAACTGTCTGTAACCATACTTAAAAGGAAAATCCAAATTGCCAAAAATTCAAATTGGGTGATTTGCCCCAAAATAAGGAACATAAAACCACCTAAAGTCAGGCTTGTTAATTGTACATGAAATTGTCCAAATCGATCAGTTAGCCATCCTCCCAGAAAGGACCCGGCCATAGATCCAAGGCCAAAAATACTTAGGATTATACCTGTACGTTCTACCGTAAATTTAAGTTCCATTGTAAGATAAACACTCATAAATGGAATCACCATTCCCCCGGCGCGGTTAATCAGCATTACCAAAGCAAGTACCCATGCTGCATCCGATAAACCGCCATAAGCGTTTTTATACAATTGAATTACTCTTTTCATGCCAATTAAAAGCGGTTAATCATTCATTACAAAGGAAAATAAAATTAAACGATGATTTATCTGATTTTTATAATAAATAGGAATAGGTAAACTCAGAGCATCTAGTGCAATAGGGAAGAAGAGAGAATGAAATTAAGCACTTTTAAAATCGTGGTTATAAAAGTTTTTTATAAAACTTCATGGGGTATTTTTTTATTCAAATCCGGCAAAAAAAATACAATTTCTATCGGAGCGAATTAAAACTATCATTTTTCTTAATGGATCACGGTCAATAATTACCGACTGAATTCCTAATGGATTATTTTCAATTTGGTATGTTGTAACCCCAGTTGAACTATCATCAGGTTTTACTGAAAGTATATTAAGATCATAACCTGATGCTCCATCAGCAAAAACAACTACCACTTTTTTATCCGATTCATTGACAATAATGGTGCTTTTAATCACCCTTGGGGTACCTGAAGTATTGCTTCCACAACGGCCAACTTTCATCACCGTACTATAAAAAGTATATTCCTGAGAAAAGGCATTTGCGATTAATAAAAAAGAAAAAACTAAAATTAGTGGAATTGATCTCATTTTTATTTTTTTTAAAGATTGAAAACTTACATTCATTTTCTGCTAAAATACAAAATTTCACTGCCTTTAATCGAAATAATTTGTAATTTAGTTCACTTCTATGATTATGCGCATTTTTTTATTGTTATTGTTCTCTTTTTTATTCAGCAAAACATATGCTGAACATAAGGATAATGGTTCTCATTCATCCGATAAAAATTCCCGTTTAACATTTATTGAAAATAAAAATCAATGGAATAAAAATGTGCAATACAAGGCAGATATTCCAGGAGGCTTTCTTTACCTGGAAAAAAACGGATTTACCTTGGATTTTATTGATCACCAAACTTTTACTAATCTAAGAGGGCATGGACATAATAGTAAATTAAAATCGGATGCCACAATTGCAGAAGCCATAAAAGCCCATTGCATTAAAACCTCCTTTATTAATTCCAATTCCATAGTTACACTTACTGGTATAGAAAACACCCAGAATTATTACAATTACTTTCTTGGAAATGATAAAGCCAAATGGGCTGGGAATGTTCCCGGCTACAATAAAATCCTATATAACGACATTTATAATCACATTGATTTAATAGTGTATTCAACCCAAGCTAATTTAAAATATGATTTTATTGTTAAACCAGGTGGGAATCCTTCCCAGATATTAGTTGAATACCAAGGTGCTGATAAAATGCAACTTAAAAATGGCCATTTATTGATAAAAACCTCGGTAAATGAATTTACAGAACAAAAACCTTATGCTTACCAGGTATTTAATGGTATTTTAAAAGAAGTTCCTTGTAAATATGTCTTAAATGAAAAACAAATAAGTTATTTCTTTCCTTTAGGATATGATATAACAAAAGAATTAATTATAGATCCGGTCCTACTATTTTCAACACATTCAGGTTCATATTCTAATAACTTTGGTTATACTGCCACTTTTGATTCCAAAGGCTTTTTATATGCCGCTAGTACTGCTTTTGGAAACTTGTATCCTGTTACTCCAGGTGCTTATGATATAAGTTTTAACTCAGGTAATGTGGATATCGCCATAACTAAATATGATACAAGCGGAACTGCAATAATTTATTCAACTTATTTAGGCGGTAATGGAGATGAATTGCCTCATAGCCTTGTGGTAAACAGCAACCAAGAATTGTTTATTTATGGGACAACAGGTTCTGCTAATTTTCCTGTTACTTCCGGGGCATATGACAATACTTTCAATGGAGGTCCCGCATTAAGTCCAAATGGATTAGGAGTTTCTTTTCCTTCAGGGTCAGATATTATTGTAAGTCGGCTGAATAGCAATGGATCTCAACTTTTAGCTTCTACATACTTAGGGGGATCACACAATGATGGTTTAAATTATACTTCCAATAATACTGTAAATAATATTTTAAAATACAACTATGCAGATGAAGTAAGAGGCGAAATTGATATAGATGAACAAAATAATATTTACATTGTTTCATGTACACGTTCAATAAATTTTCCTATTGTTGGGAATTCATTCCAGCCTGTTTATGGAGGAGGTGATATAGATGGCGTGGTTGTGAAAATGAACAATAGCCTGTCTTCAATTATTTGGAGTTCATTTATTGGAGGGAATCAACACGATGCAGCTTATTCACTTTCCCTGGATAGTAACAATGACATTTATATAGCTGGGGGAACCTCTTCTCCAAATTTTCCTGTCACTTCTACGGCTTTGCAAAGTACTTTTCAAGGGGGAAGATCGGATGGTTTTATTCTGCATGTTAGTAAAAATGGACAAACTATTATAAATGGAACCTACTATGGTTCTATTGCATATGATCAAACTTATTTTGTAGAACTTGATAAACAAAATAACATTTATGTTTTTGGTCAAACAGAGGCATCTGGAAATACATTTATTTATAATGCTTTATATTCTAATCCAAATAGTGGTCAATTTATTAGTAAAATAACCCCTCAACTGGATTCGCTAATTTTTTCTACTGCTTTTGGAACGGGCTCAGGAGGGCCTAATATTTCACCAACCGCTTTTCTTGTTGATGTTTGCAATAAAATGTATCTCTCAGGGTGGGGTGGAGGAACAAATAATTTGAATATTAATTTTTTATACAACAATGCAGGATATACAACAGGAATGCAGGTTACTCCTGATGCCTTTCAGTCTACAACAGACGGTAGTGATTTTTATTTAATGGTATTGGAAGATGATGCATCGGCCTTGGTTTATGGTAGCTTTTTTGGTGGATCACAATCACAGGAACATGTAGATGGAGGCACGAGTCGTTTTGATAAAAAAGGAAAAATTTATCAAACAGTTTGTGCAGGATGTGGAGGCAATTCTGATTTTCCTATTTATCCTAATCCAGGCGCTGTTTCCCCAACTAACAATAGCAGTTGCAACAGTGCGGTTTTTAAATTTGATTTTAATTTACCCATTTCAATTGCTGGTTTTGATGCTCCAGCACCCGGTTGTGTGCCCTACACAGTTCAATTTGTAAACAACAGCACTATTACCGGAACAAGTAATTATTACTGGGAATTTGGTGATGGAAATACTTCTACTGATTTTAATCCCATTCATGAATATTTAACAACAGGACTATTTAATATTATGCTTGTTACTTATGATATTGCTTCCTGCAACCTCTCAGATACTGTATTTGCCCAGGTAATTGTTTTATCAGATACTTCTTATTCACTTACTCCCCAAACCATTTGTGGTTCGGGAGCGGTTCAAATTGGTTTAACACCTGTTAATGATCCATCAATTACTTATCATTGGAGCCCTGCCACTGGATTGTCGGATACTGCCGTTGCAAATCCATTTGCTAATCCAAGTCAAACTGCCCAATATACCTTAATCATGTCTAATGGAATTTGCATGGATACCATTTCTCAAACAGTAAATTATTATCCTGAATTGTTGAATGTAACAGCAGATACATCTGTTTGTGGAGATGCTGCCCTATTGCTTGTTGCAAGTACAATGGGAAATTACTATCAATACATATGGTCAAGTAACAGTACTTTTACTGACACCCTGAATAGTCCCTTAAGCGATAGTACCCTAAATATTAGTATTGCTAATTCAACTACTTATTACATAATGGCTCTGGAATCTGGTTGTGTTTTGAAAGATAGCGTCAAAATCCAGGTTTTTCCGGATAGTACTTATGTTTTAAACCCACTAACTTTATGTGGTCAAGGATCAATCCAAATTGGACTTACACCTTTAAATGATACTGTTACAACCTATCATTGGAGCCCGGGAATAAGTCTTACAGATTCTACTCTTGCCAATCCCTACGCATTGCTTAATGAATCTGCAGAGTTTCAATTAATTATTTTGAATGGAGCTTGTATTGATACTTTAACACAGGTAGTTAATTATTTTCCTAACCTTTTGGAAACTTCTCTGGATACTTTTGTTTGCAGCCCTTCTAGTATTTCAATATATGCAAGTACTTTTGGAAATTTCAGCCAATATATTTGGTCCTCAAATTCTATGTTTTCTGACACATTGAATAATCCTTTAAGTGATAGTACTTTAAGCATAAATGTCATTAATTCATCAACATATTATATTTTGGCTTCTGAATCGGTATGCAATTTATTGGATAGTGTTTCTATACAAGTATATTCTGATACCACATACAGCTTAAGCCCATTAGAAATTTGTAAGGGCGATACAGTTAACATAGGATTTTTAACTGTACCAGGGAATGTATACACCTGGAATTCCTCCTTTGGAATAAGCGATAGTACCATTTCATATCCACAGGCATGGCCTATTGAAAATTCATCTTACATGCTTCTTTCATTTGATGGCTTTTGTACCGACACAATTTATCAATCAGTTAATGTTGTTCCGGTTCCGGATATTCAGGTAACCAACGATACAACAATTTGTAGGGGAAATGAAATTACGGTTTTTGCAACCACAGGAGGAGTTTACAGCCAATATATATGGTCAAGTAATCCTTCTTTTTCTGATACTCTTAACAATTCTGTTGCTGATAGTTTTTATACTTTTATTCCTTTAAATGATGTAACATTATATATTGGGGCATTTCAAAGTATTTGTGTTGTAATGGACAGTGTTAAAATTTATGTTTTAAAAGACACTATGTATTCATTGCCTAATGTAAATTTATGCTTTGCAGATTCAGTTCAAATTGGCCAAATACCCTCAACTGATCCCACAATTACTTATAGTTGGAATCCATCCACAGGATTAAGCAATTCAAGCATTCCCAATCCTTTTGCATCCCCTGGGCAGTCTTTGATGTATGAATTATTAATTTCAAATGGTTTCTGCACTGATACTATTCGTCAGTTTGTTAATGTAACCTCTTTCAATTTATTTACTGTAAATGATACAACTGTTTGTAAGGGTCAATCCCTACAAATTAATGCAGGAACTGATATTCCGGGCTCAAGTTTTCATTGGTCTTCCAATGCTGGTTTTACAGACACATTAAACTTTGTGTCTAATGATGGAAGTCTTTTTGTGAATCCTGTGCAGGGTTCTAATATGTATTATGTTAAAGCCCTTTTATCCGGATGTGAAAAACAGGATAGCGTAAGGATAAACAACGATGAAGTAAAAATACAGGCAAATTCTTCAGGAATATGTTTTGGTGATACCGCTTTTTTAACTGCAATTAATTTAGTTAGCAGCCAGGAGTTAAGTTATTCATGGAGTCCCGTTTCAATGATTATAGCGGGTGAAAACACCTCAACTGCCCTGGCGAGTCCTTCTCAATCCACTGCTTATTCTGTTACTGCAGAAAATTCTTCTGGTTGCAAAGCAAGTTCACTAACAACACTTTCTGTATCATTACTAGAGCCTCAAACAATTAATGCCTCTGTTTCACAAGATTCTATACTTGCTGGAAATTCAGTTTTACTGCAAGCCATGCCCACTTCAGGTTACACCTACCAATGGAACCCTCACTATGGTTTAAATAATAGCCAGGTTTCAGCCCCCGTTTCAACTCCCTTTACTACTACAACTTATACCGTAACAATTGCCGATGGACCATGTTATTATTCTGATTCAGTAACTGTTTATGTTTATGAAATCGTTTGTGGAGCACCAAACATATTTATTCCCAATGCTTTTACTCCCAATGATGATAATAAAAATGATGTTTTATATGTAAGAGGGAAGTATATCGATTTAATTTATTTTACTGTTTACAATCGATGGGGAGAAAAAGTTTTTGAAACAACAGATCAGTCAGTTGGCTGGGATGGAGTGTTTAAAGGCATGAAAGCAGATCCAGGTGTCTTTGTTTACTATCTTACAGCAACATGTTTGGATGGTCAGAATTTTTTCCTAAAGGGTAATGTTACTTTAATTCGATGAGCATGAAAATTCGATCTTTTCTATTGCTTATTTTAACCGGTTCATTTTTTGGATTACATGCTCAGGATATCCATTATTCTCAATTTATTTCTGCACCTTATAATCTTAACCCGGCTTTAACCGGAGCTTTTGTTGGTGATGCAAGATTCACTGCCAACCAAAGAACTCAATGGAGAAGTGTTACTACTCCATATCAAACTTTTGGCGGATTTGTGGATATGAGAAATGTAGCCTTCAAAAATTTCCATCCTGGTATATCAGTATACAACGATAAGGCTGGTGATTCACAATTTGGCACTTTTCAACTAAATATTTCAGGTGCATACTCTAAAAAACTTGGCAATTATAACAGGCATAGACTCACACTTGGAATTCAAACTGGAATTACCCAACGAAAACTAGATTACAATAATCTTTCCTTTGATAATCAATATAACGGATCATCCTATGATTCAGACCTTAGTAGTGGTGAAAATTTTTCCAGGCAAAGTTACATGTATTTTAATTTGAACTCCGGAATAGTCTACAATTACAGGATAAATAAAAAAGTAGAATTTAATACAGGTTTAGCAATATTTAATATTAATAAACCCGATCAATCCTTGTATGACAAAGAAAAAATAAAGCTTGACCGTAGGTATACACTTTTTTTAAGTGCAGATGTGGTAATTGCAAGCAACAGGGTTAATGTATTGCCATCGTTACTTATTATGACACAAGGAACTTTCAGGGAATATCTTGCAGGTTCATCTGTAAAATTCACCCTTCAAAATAATTCTGGAAAATATTCGGCACTGCATTTTGGAAGTTGGTTAAGAATGAAGGATTCAGGTTTTATTCTCCTTGGAATGGATTATGATAACGTATATGTTGGTCTTAGTTATGATTTTAATTATTCGAATCTAGTTCCAGCTAGCAATTACAGAGGAGGATTTGAAGTTTCAGTAATATATATACTAAGAAAATTTGTCCCTGGTAAGATAAAATACAAATATTGTCCAGGCTTTATTTAATAGAGGTTATAAATGATTTTTCCTAAGCTATTTGTTTCCCTTCTGTTTTTATTAATGGTTTTTTCTGCCTTTGGCCAAAGTCAAAAAAAATTAATAAAGTATGCGGATAAGGCATTCCTGGAGGGTGATTTTTATGGTGCATCTATTTATTACAAGCAGGCAATGGATAATGATTCTTCTCAAATTCAACTTTTGTATAAATATGCAAGTTCTTTGAGAATGTTAAATGAATATGAATCTGCAGAATATTATTTTGAAAAGGTTTATAAAAAAGATCGTGGCAGGGAATTAACAGAAACTTTATTTTGGCTGGCTTCCATGCAAAAGAACAATGCCAATTATCTTCAAGCAAAGAAGAACTTTAAAAAATTAAACAGTCAGTATAAAAAGGATAAAAACAATTACTTTTACAAAAAATCATTAAAAGAACAGGAATCCTGCGATTATGCAATGAAGCCCTTGATTAATGATTCTGTTGTTATAGAAAACATTGGTGATCCAATTAATTCAATTCATGCAGAATTTAGTCCTTTTCTTTTTGAAAGCGATTTGTACTTTTCATCCTTAAGGATAAGTGATACAAGCACCAGGTCAATAGTTGAACCAGGGGAACTGCATTATATAAAAATTTACAAACAACCTTTTTTTAGTGAAATTTCAAAGGACATTGAGGAATTGGATACCATCATTAATTCGCCTGGCTTCCATAGTGCCAATGGGACATTCAGCCCGGATGGAAAAAGATTTTATTTTTCAAGATGTTCCCCGGATAATAAATGTAAAATTTATGAATCTAAAGTGGAAGATGGTATTCATGGTATTTCAGTTGAACTTGAAGATAAAATAAATTTACCCGGCTTTACATCCACACAACCTTCAATATCTGGGTTTGATTCTGATCAGGAAATCTTGCTTTTTGTATCAGATAGAAATGGGGGAGAGGGAGGCTTGGATATTTGGTATTCCATGTTTAAATCAGGAAAATTTTCAACACCAGTTAATGCAGGAAAATTGGTAAATTCAATTGAAAATGAGGTTACACCATTCTACCATACATCTTCCCAGACTCTTTATTTTAGTTCATCTTGGCACAATGGATCAGGAGGGATGGATATATTTAAATCACAGGGTGTGCCCGGAAGTTTTAAAGAACCTGAAAATCTTGGAAATCCAATTAATAGCTGTGCAAATGATTTGTATTTTACAATCGATTCCGCTGGTGTTTCAGGATTTTTAGCTTCAAATCGTAAAGGCGGGCATGCTGCACAAGGTGAAACCTGTTGCAATGATATTTACCATTTTCAGTTTCCCCAAACCCTTATTGAGCAGGATTCTCTTCCACCCACTGTTTATACAACTTTAGAACAAATTAATAAATATTTGCCTGTTACCTTATATTTTCATAATGATGAGCCAAATCCAAGAACAACAGATACTATCACCTTTAAAAATTACATGAAAACTTATGAATCCTATTTGGGGCTTAAAGAACAATATAAAAAAGAATACAGTACTGGATTAAAAGGTGTTGATATTCAGGAGGCTACTGAGATTATTGAAGTATTCTTTGAGGATTTTGTATCAAAAGGTGTAGATGATCTTGAAATGTTTACTCGAATTTTATTTGATGTATTAAAAGAAGGACAGCAAATTGAATTAACAGTTAAAGGTTATGCAAGTCCTCTTGCAAAGTCAGACTATAATTTAAAGTTGACAAAAAGAAGAATAAGTAGTCTAAAGAATTATTTAAATGAATTTGAAAATGGAATTTTCAAATCTTTTATGGATGGAACTGCGGAAAATGGAGGCTTACTAACACTTGTTGAAATGCCTTTTGGCTCGTTCAAGGCCAATGAAATGGTGAGCAGCAATTTGCAGGATCTTAAAAATTCAGTATACAGCAAAGCAGCAGCAATGGAACGAAAAATTGAAATTATTGCAGTATCTGTTAAAGATTCGGTAAAAATAAGATTAGATGATTTGCAAGAAGAAAAATTTGCGGAAATTTTTGTAGAGGATAAAATATTTAACTTTGGAAAAATTAATTACGGTGAAGTAGTGGAACATACTTTTCTCATTAAAAACACAGGCGATTCGGATTTAATTATTTACAATGCAAGCGGAAGTTGTGGTTGTACAATTCCTCAATGGAGTAAAGAACCTGTTCTCCCAGGTGAACAGGCTGCTATAAAAGTTAAGTTTGATTCAAAAGGGAAAATGGGAAATCAAAGCAATACCGTCACTTTAATAAGCAATGCGGTTCCCAATGTAACAGTACTAACTGTATCTGCAGAAGTGCTATTAAAGAAATAAATGAATTCATTTTAATAAATAATTTAATGCCTTATATCAACTAAAAAACAATGGAAGTTTACATACATTTTAAAGAAGTAAATTCAGATTTTAGCAAGCAAATCGCAGATCAATTTTTTGAAGGAAAAGAAAGTGAAGATAACATCAAGTATTCCTGGGAAGACGAGGTGAAAATTACTGAGGATGTAGTTGATTTTAAAATCATTAATCGTGCTGTTTACAATTTAAAAGGAAATTTTGCTGATGATAAGGCTTTTAGCTTTGATATTCCTGATATGACTATTTGTGAATCAAAAACCATTTCAGGAAATATAGTGCAATTTGCTGTTTCAGGTAAACTAATTAAGCAAACTGAAAAAAGATACGACAACCAAAAGGAAATAATGCATTTTTATTTTTATTTGTTTGATAGATTTCCAGTAAAAAACCCCTTTCCGGGTGTTTATATTCTCGCCAAACATTTCCCTGAGGAATTGAAATAAAACATTCATTATTTAATTACTTGATTTACGGCAATATAAACCGTTTTTTTTTGTTAATTAAATGTTGATAAATCACCTGATTTTATAAGGATTTCAAAGGGTTTTTATAAGGTGGTTTTGTATGTTTGTATAGTATAAAAAAATCAAAACAAAATTTAAGCAACAATGAGCGATATAATAGAAGAAAAGAACCAGGAATATTCCGCAGATAGTATACAGGTGCTCGAAGGCCTGGAAGCGGTTCGCAAAAGGCCTGCCATGTATATTGGTGATATAGGAACAAAGGGTTTGCATCATCTTGTTTACGAAGTAGTAGACAATTCCATTGATGAGGCATTAGCAGGGCATTGTAATAATATTGAGGTTTTTATTAATGAAGATAATTCCATTACTGTAAGAGATAATGGTAGGGGAATTCCAGTTGATCTGCATAAGAAAGAAAACAGATCTGCTCTTGAAGTGGTTATGACTGTGCTTCATGCTGGTGGTAAATTTGATAAAGACAGCTATAAAGTTTCAGGAGGATTGCATGGGGTAGGGGTTTCGTGCGTTAATGCACTTTCAATTGCATTAAAAGCAGAGGTTCACCGCAAGGGAATAAAATATGTTCAGGAATACAGCATTGGAAAACCATTATACCCAGTTAAAGAGGTTGGAACTACAGATGTAACTGGTACAGTAATTACTTTTAAACCAGATGATACAATATTTATTACCACTGAATATCATTTTGATACACTTGTTACTCGGTTAAGAGAACTTTCTTTTCTAAATAAAGGGGTAAGGTTGAGTATTGCTGATAAACGGAATTTAGATGATGATGGAAATCCTATTTCTGAATCATTTCTTTCGGAAGGCGGGCTTAGAGAATTCGTTACTTTTCTGGATGCAAGCCGCGATAAATTGATTTCCGAGCCAATTTATATGGAGGGTGAAAAAGCAGGTATTCCTGTTGAGGTTGGAATGCAATACAACACTTCCTATACTGAAAATATTCATTCCTATGTAAATAACATCAATACACATGAGGGTGGTACTCACCTTGCAGGTTTTAGAAGGGCACTTACCAGAACATTAAAAGGTTATGCTGAAAAACAGGGTTTTCTTTCAAAATTAAAGTTTGACATAAATGGTGATGATTTTCGTGAGGGATTAACTGCAGTAATTTCAGTGAAAGTAATGGAGCCTCAATTCGAGGGCCAAACAAAAACAAAATTAGGTAACAATGAGGTTTCAGGGGCTGTTGATCAGGCAGTTCATGAAATGCTTACAAATTATCTTGAAGAACATCCAAAAGAAGCTAAAACAATTGTAGATAAAGTGATTTTAGCTGCAACCGCGCGTCATGCTGCCAGGAAAGCACGTGAAATGGTTCAGCGAAAATCAATTTTGGGTGGTTCAGGATTACCCGGAAAGCTATCCGATTGTTCTGAAAAAGATGCCGCCCAGTGTGAAATATACCTTGTCGAGGGTGATTCTGCAGGTGGTACTGCCAAACAAGGCCGCAATAGACGTTTTCAAGCTATTTTACCATTAAGGGGGAAAATTCTCAATGTGGAAAAAGCCATGGCCTATAAAATATTTGATAACGAGGAGATAAAAAACATTTATACTGCCCTTGGTGTTACAATAGGTACGGAAGAGGACAGTAAAGCATTAAATATTGCAAAGCTCCGTTACCACAAGGTTATTATTATGTGTGATGCCGATGTGGATGGTAGCCACATCACTACACTTATTCTGACCTTTTATTTCAGGTTTATGAAAGAGTTAATTGAACACGGATATATTTATATTGCAACCCCTCCTCTTTACCTTATTAAAAAAGGAAAAGAATCCAGATACTGCTGGAATGAAGAAGAAAGACTTGCAGCCATTGCTGATCTAGGTGGTGGAAAAGATTCATCAGTGGGTATTCAGCGTTATAAAGGTCTTGGAGAGATGAATGCTGAACAATTATGGAGTACAACCATGAATCCTGAAACCAGAACTTTAAGAAGAGTAACAATAGAGAGTGCTGTAGAAGCAGACAGAATATTCTCAATGCTTATGGGTGATGATGTTCCACCCAGAAGAGATTTTATTGAGAAAAATGCAAAGTATGCTAAAATTGACGTTTAATACTAAATTTTATAATCAAAAAGAAAGGCCGGTTCAAATTGAACCGGCCTTTCTTTTTGATTATCTTTTCCTGTTAGAAATAGATATAGAATTTATTCAGGAATCCTTTTGCTGGAATAAGTTACATTTCCTTTTTTATTTGTAGAAGTTGTATCAGAAGGAACTTCTTTAGGCAAAGAAGATGGAATTCTTTGATTTGATGTAGCTTTTTGAGTGTTTTTTTCTTCCATAATTTCAGGAGCCGTTTGAATTGACCTTTCTGAATTTAAATTGTTTGTTATCCTTTTAGAACTTTCTTGAGCATAACTATTAATTACTATCAAAGTAAATAATAAAACAAAAGCTGTAAGTTTCATACTATTTTTAATTTAAAATCATAATTGTCATTTCACCAGGATTGGTATCTGTAGCTGCATTTCCACCAATATCAACGGTAGTGTTACCACTCAATCTTGCAGTTCTTAACTGTATAGTATGTGTTCCTGCTGCAACGGTAAACATTGAATTTATAGCACAGGTATTAAATGAATTTGCATTTGTTGGATTTACTATTGTAAATCTATTCCAGCCTCCCGATACTAAAGCCGCACCATTTAGATAAACTACCATATCAACATTGGCATATAAGCCAGAACTTGTAGAGGTATTTCTAGCTCCAATAGTTGCCCATACAATAACGGTTGATGGTGCTGTTACAGTAAAAGTTTGGGTTATTCCAGGTTGCAACACATACGCTGTTGAACTTATTCCTAGTCTTGCTCCTGTTCCATAAACGTGGAAATTTTGAAAGATACCAGTTGCTCCAGTTGCACCAATTGATCCAGTTGCACCAATAGCACCGGTTGCTCCGTTAGTTCCAGTTGCGCCATTAGTCCCGTTTGTTCCAGCTGCACCGGTTGCTCCATTAGTTCCATTAGTTCCAGCTGCGCCTGTTGCACCGGTTGTTCCTGCTGCGCCAGTTGCTCCATTAGTCCCGTTTGTTCCAGCTGCTCCTGTTGCGCCAATTGATCCTGTTGCGCCATTTGATCCTGTTGCTCCTGTTGCACCAGTTGCTCCAGTTGCACCGTTAATTCCATTTGCTCCATTTGCTCCCGTTGTTCCTTGCGGACCTTGCACTCCGATTTGACCGGTTGCTCCTGTTGCTCCGTTAATTCCATTTGCTCCCGTTGCTCCATTTGCTCCTGTTTCCCCTTGCGGACCTTGCACTCCGATTTGTCCAGTTGCTCCTGTTGCACCGTTTATTCCATTTGCTCCTGTTGCACCTTGTGGACCTTGCACCCCCATTTGACCAGTTGCTCCAGTTGAACCTTGAGGACCTTGCACTCCAATTTGTCCTGTTGCTCCTTGAGGGCCAGTTGGGCCAATTGAAGCCGTACCCGCACAATCATTTGAATCCCAGTTTCCATCATTGTTTATATCCTCGGATGGATCATTTATTCCATTTCCATTTAAATCCCAGCAAGGAGTACCATTTGCTCCAGTGGGTCCAGTTGAACCGTTAATCCCAGTAGCCCCTGTTGTTCCATTAATACCATTAGTTCCATTCGCACCAGTAGCTCCTGTTATACCATCCAATCCGTTAGTACCATCAGCACCAGTAGCTCCTGTTGTACCATTTATTCCGTTAGTGCCTGTAGCACCTGTTGTTCCATTTATTCCATTGCTTCCATTAGATCCCGTTGCACCAGTTGTTCCGTTTATTCCATTAGTTCCATCAGTTCCATTAGTTCCATTAGTTCCATTAGTTCCATTAGCACCGGTAGGGCCGGTGGGACCTATAGGACCAGCTCCAGCTCCAATTGCCCTCCAAAATATACCATCAAAATAATAAAATATATTATCTGTAATTTGATAAATCAATAATCCTGTAGCAGGAGTTCCAGGTGCAATGTTTACTGTAATTGTATCTGTCCTTGGTATTAATATTCCTTTATCAGAAGATTTTAAATCAAGAATTGCTGAAGGGTCAGGAGTAACTGTTCCTATTCCAACATTGTCTTGGGCTGTAGTAATAAATAATGAGCAGAAATAAACAACAGCTATTAGTCCTAATTTTTGTAAACCTTTATTCATATGATAGATCTATAGTAAATAAAACACTAAAGTATAAAAAATTCCCATTTTTATATTCTTTTTGTATAAATATTAATTTTTTTCTTTCAATTTAAAATGATTCTACATGAATATTATTACAAATATTTATGTATTTACCATCCTGTTTGCTTGAAATACTGAAACACTGTTTACTTTAACTGTTCGTGGAATTAATATTCCTTTATCTGAAGATTTTTAATGCAGAATAGATGAGGGTTTAATGCTTTTTAAGATTTGAAGGTTTAAATTATCGTCTGATTATAGTAATATTACCAAAGTACGATTTTATTTCCCCATCATTTTGATTGATATTTACAACCCATAAAAATGTTGTTCCTGTATGAAATTCATCTCCTGATTTAAAACTTCGTCCATCCCATGGTTTACTTGCATCTTTTGTTTTATAAACTAAAGATCCTGAACGATCATAAATTAACATTTCAAAAGAAAATTCTGATATTTCAAGTGCTTTAGGAATAAAATTATCATTTAATCCATCGCCATCAGGTGAAAATACATTTGGAGCCAAAAGAGGATTGTTCTCCTCAAATACAATCGTTTTTGCAATACTATCCTTACAGCCATCTGGGTTTTTAGCTATCAATTTTACCTGATAATTGCCTCTGGATAAGTATATGTGTTTTGGAGTTTTCTCATAGGAAAACTGATTGTCCCCAAAACTCCATATCCATTCAGTGGTATTGTTGCAATTGCCCGAAAATTCAGCCCCATGATTTACAGAACCGGAATTAAAAGTCTTCCAATCAAAATTTGCATCAGGAGTATTAATTGGATCAATATTAAATTGTTTTTTTGAACCGGAAATTTTATTGTTTTCCTTATCATAAACATTTAAAACAACCATAAAACTTCCTGGATTGCGATATTGATGAATTGGATTAATATTTTTGCTACTCATCCCATCACCGAAATTCCATTCATAGCTATAGCTGTCATTTGGATTATCCAAAGTAAACTTCGATAACAGATCACATTTTGAGAGACGTTCAATTGTGAAATTCGAATTGTATAATGTTCCTGAATTGTTTTTTATGGATTTTACATTGTCTTTTATTTCAGTCTCATTTTCAGTGGAAACTTGATTTAATATTTGTTGAAATGCAATAGTTTCAGACTTTATTACGGAAAGATTGTTTTGTATCTGTTCTTGATGTTTATCAGGGATAGAATTAATTATACCACTGATATTTTCCGAATCAGAAATAATTGCTTTTTCAGCTATTATTACATTTTTGTCTTTTGCTGGTGTTTCTGGAATTACATGATTCCCTATTCCATTTTCTTGAGCAATAATAGGTGATCCAAGGTCATATAAATAATAACAAATAAAACTGGTTATTAATAATAGACTTACTCCTCCAAGTTTTATTCCAGAAGAACCAAACCAATTTGTTTTACTTGATTTCCCAATTGGCGAATTCTCAAGTTTTTGGCTCATTTCAGTCCAATGACCTGGATTGTATTCAACTTCATAATTCTCAAAAGAATCTTTAATGAAGTCTTCAAAACCATTGTTTTCTTTATTGTGATTCATTGTTAACTAACTTAAGTTGTAATATTTTTTTTAAATTTTGCTTGGCTTTTGAATAATTAGATTTGGATGTCCCAATACTTATATTTAATTCGTTTGCAATTTGCTGATGTGAATAACCATCTACGGCATAAAGATTAAACACTGTTTTATAAGCGGGAGAAAGTCTTTGAATTGCTTCTAAAAGATCAGCAGTTTTAATTTTTTTCGAAATTAAATTTTCCTCGGGATCCTCTTCTACAAAATCTATGTTTTCAAGCTGTATGTTCGTGTCAAATAATTTAATAGCACTCTTGTTTTTTCTAAAATTATCAATGGCAGTATTTACCATAATTCTTCTTAACCAACCCTCAAATGATCCTATAAAATCAAACTTAGATAAGCTATTAAAGACTTTAATAAATCCTTCCTGCAAAATATCTTTTGCCTCATCAGAATCATTCGTATATCTTAAACAAATAACCATCATTTTACCATAATACATTTTATATAGCATTTCCTGACATTTTTTGTCTCCATTTTTGCATCCTGAAACTATTTCAATTATGTTCTTATCTTGAGACATTATCTTAATTCACTTTAATGACGAGGTTATAATTAATAGGTTGCTTGTGAATGAGTTTTTAATATAATAAGTACTATAAAGCGTATTTGCAATTTTTTGATTGTTAAGAAACAAGGATAGTTTTGATTTTCCTAAATAAATAAAAAAACAGGCTCCAACTATTTATTAATATAAAAGTCTGAATAATTTTTAATTAATTATCAATGTTGTCCTAAACAATTTTTAGGTTAAGCAAAACTACTGATTTCATTGAACAAATTCATCAGTATTTAACAATTTCAAAAAAGAACCCCTTGTATAAAATCTTGTGGTGGGTCATTGTATTCCT